>JBAYGL010000044.1:0-17882 GCA_041666725.1 Limisphaerales bacterium | reverse complement strand
TTCGCATCCGCGCCGCAGCCCGCCGCCACGAGCGCGACGGCCCCGGGGAAGTCACGCTCCAGGACCTCCTGCGCGCAGCCGGCCCAGTCGCCGTGCATCTGTTTGAACTTGCCCGTGAGCGTCGTGCAGTGGCAGGCGTAGCTCGTGAGGATCGCGCGCACCTTGCCATCGGCATCGGTCACGCGCAGCACCGGCAGGTCATGGTCCACCGGCGCGCTCAAGTTGTCGCCCATGCCCACGGCCTTGCCATCCTTCATCAGGCGGCGGTTCGCGGCGAAGCCGACACGCCCGACGCCCCACGCCAGCCGCGCGGGCCGGCGGTCCGCGAGTGCGGCCAGCGCGGCCTGCTCGATTTTCTCGGTCAGCTCCCGCGTGTAACGCTCCACCGCCGCCTGCTGTTCGGCGGGCAGGTCCGCGGCGAAGATGTTGGGTGCAAAGCCCAGAAGCATCGGCGCGGAGTGGTTGTGCGTGGAGCACACCGCGAAGCGTTCGGACTGGACCCTGGTCTTCACCGCGAGCCGGCGCGCGACTTCGTCGCGCACGGCCCCGGGCACGCCGCAGTTGTCCACCGTGACGAGCACGGCCGGTCCGTCCGAATCGCTGCCGAACGCGAGCGCCTTGGCGAAGAGCCGCTGCGCGACGCCGGTGGATTCCTCACGCCGGTCGCCATAGCCGGTGAGGCGGATGGGGTAGTCCGGCGTGATGTCCACCCTGGCGACGCCGACGGCCCGGAGCGGCGTATCCGACGGCGCGGCGCAGATGTTGAGAACCATGCCGGCGCAGGCCGACAGGAGGGGCAGGAGGCGGAGTATTTTCATGGTGGTTGGAGTGTCATGTGTCGCGGGTGGCATCGCCAGTTTACAGTTTCGTTTCCCTTGGTCGGCTTGCGTGCATTGCGAATGCCCGGCCTCCGGGCCATCCGCCGGGGAAGATTTTCTTTTCGGCAGGCCGCTTTCATTTCCGAACATTCTGACCGGCCGGTTCCCCGATGAATTTCAGCATGGCATCCGCAACCGCCGTGTTTGCGTCCGCCGTGAGATGCACGCCATCCTTGAGGAGGCAGCGTTCCCTGCCGTTTTCTGCGATGAACTTCCGGAGAAACTGGTCCAGGTCAAAGAGCCGGGAGCCGAGCCGCCCGGCCACGGCGCGGGTCCGCTGACGGTATTGCTCGATGCACTGATCCATGCCGCCCCATTTGTCGTAGCCGGGATCCCGGCCCAGGCGGTGCCACTCGTTGATGATCGGCGGGAAGGTGAGAAAGGCGACCTCGCCACCCTGTTGCCTGATCCTTTCGGTGATGGTCAGAAGATTGCGCTCAAAATCATCCACGCTGACGTTACGGGGGCCGAGTTTGGAGTCGTTGCCGCCGAATTCCACCAGCACGAGACCCGGCGGGTGCGCGAGCACATCCGCCTGGATTCGTTCAAGACCTTCAGCCGATGTGTTTCCATCTCCGCCCGCATTGAAGACGGCGAAGGCATTCTTCCCGTGCTTTTTTTCCAGCAGACCCGAAAGGCGTTCCACCCACCCCGATCCGACCGGGACGCCATAGCCCCGGGTGATCGAGTCACCAAACGCGACCACGGTCGCTGGTTTAGCAACGGAGGCACCGCGCGGGGCGGGCGGCTCTGCCGCCGTGGCATGGCCCAGGGCGAGGGCGGCGACGCTTGCGAAGGTGAACAGCAGTTGCTTCATGGTGTTTCTGGTGATGGCAAGGTGTCTCCCGGCGGCGCCGGGTTTCGCGATCATGGATCCGGTTCGCGGCATGGTTTCATCGGTTTCCGTTCTCGAAATCATCTCGATCCGCCCGAAGGCCCGTGCCTGAGTGATGTCGCCGCGCGTTTGATGGCCGCCTCCCACTCGGGATGGTGCGTCTTGTGGCCGGGCGTTGCTTTCAGCGCGTCCTGATGCCACATCACCAGGTAGTTGATCTGATGCTTGAGCGTCACGTCCACGATGTCCTTCAAACCGCCTTTGAACACAAAGGTGGAGTTCGGCGGCGCGGCACCGCTCGACGGGCTATACGCCTCGAAGCCAAGACTCGTCACGCCGGCCCACCGTTTGATGGCATCGACATAGAACTGCCCGTTCCACTGGAAGGGCTCCGGGGTGACGCCGCAATACTGCAACAGCACGCCCTTCTCCGCCGCATGACGCGCATAGGCGGGTGTGCAGGACTCCCGGTGCGGGACCAGGCCGGGATTGGTCACCTGCAGCCCCACGAGCGTCGTCGGAAACGCCTCGACGTAGGCATCCACCACGGTGTTGACGGCCTTGATCCAGTTCTCCGATGTCAGGCCGGCGTCCGCCCATGGCTGGTGTTCCTTTTGCCCCCATAGCTCGGGGGAGACGATCGTCTCGCCGTAAGTTCCGGTGCCGCAGCACACGAGTTCGAGCCCCTTCTGCCCGTCAAACCTCTGCCCGAGCGCCCGGATGAAGCTGCGATATTTTCCCAGGTAAACCGGATCCCAATACACCGGAATGCGGATGGAGTCCTTGCCGCCCTTCAAAGGCAGGGGCACCGATCTGGCTCCCGCGTCGAAGACCCAGTCAGGAGTCGCCTGCGCGGGAAAACCCGGCACGCGATCCGAATGCACCGTGACAGGGCTGAGCATGAAGCGCTTCCCCGCCGCGAGCCATCGCCTCATCGGGCCTTCGATCACCGACCACTTGTATTTCCCCTCCTCGGGTTCGACCTGCGACCACCACACCATCAGCTTGTGCCCGTCGAGATGCGGGTTGTTCAGCGTGCCCTGTTCGTCCGTGTAGCCGCTGGTTTGATACACACCGCAACCTTGAATGTCCGCCCGCAGCCGTTCCGCCGCCTCACCATGCCCGCCGCCCATCGTGCCGAGGGCCAGGATCATCACCATGAAGGACAAGGAGCCCCCGAAAACCGCCTTCCGGAGCCGGAGTGATGGCGGCGGTTCAGTTTTCAGGCCGAACTCCGAAGTGGACGGCAACCGCCGGCGGGCGGCGCGGCCTTCAGGCGGCGGAAGCGTGCGCCAGCCAGTGGTGGTTCCAGCGCACTTTTGGTCCCGGGGCTTTCTGCGGCGTGAACGCCGCGCTCCTCGCACCGTCAGCGCTTCATCCGCACCCTCCAATTCGGAGTTCGGGTTTGGTGTGGATCGCTTCATGGTGGCGTCTCAAACACTCGCGGCCGTTTCTTCTTCTTCGGAGGGTGGGCCGGACTTCGACGCGGACGGCCCTACGGCTTCGCCGCCGCCTGCGCGGTCCGCAGGTAGGCGATCAAGTCCGCCACGTCCTGCGCCTTCATCACCGTCTCCAGGCCTTCCGGCATGAGCGAGCGGCCCGAAGCGGTCTGGCTGGCGATGTCGCTGCGCAACACGGGCAGATCCAGCCCGGCGGGCAGGCGCAGCACGATGTTGTTCGCGGTCTCGGCGGAAATGAGGCCCATCAGCTCGCCGCCCGTCTTGAGCTTGATCGTCTGCCCGCGGAAGCGGTCCTCCACCGCCGCGTTCGGATCGAAAAGGGCGATGAGCAGCCAGTCCACCGGCTTGTCGGCCACCATGCCGAGGTCGGGGCCGACTTCGAAGCCCTCGCCCTTGAGCCGGTGGCAGGTGGCGCAATTCTGCTTGAACACCTCATGGCCGGTGGCGGCGACGCCCTTGAGCGCGGCCACGCCGCCGTAGCTCGCGATCACCTTCGCGCGATCAGGCGTGCTGGGCTTGGGCAGGACAACCGCGTTCGCGGCGACCGGCCGCACGGTCTGGTTCAACTTCGCGAACACCGGACTGGCCGGCGACACGGAGGAAAGGATGGCCAGGCGCATCTGCGGGTTGCGGCCCTCGCGGTCAGCCAGCCTGGCCAGCGCGGCGACGGCGCGCTCGTCGCGGAACGCGCCCAGGCTCAACGCGAGCTGATGGCGCACCGTGAACTCGCGGTCCTCCGCGCCGGCGATCAGCGCCGGCAGGACTTCGCCGGGATTGGCCGAGAACGATTCACTGACCCGCACGGCCTGCACGCGCACATGGGCGTCGGGATCGTGCAGGGCCGCGCTGATCGTGCCGGGATCCAGCGCGCGCAAGGTGTCGAGCGTGGCCAGCGCCTGCACGCGGACCTTCGGGCTGCCCGCCTGACGGGCGAGCCGGCCGAGCGCGGGAACGGCATCCTTCGCGTTGCGTTCGAAGAGCAGACGCTGGGCGGTGTCGCGCTGCCAGCCGCTCTGACTGTCGAGCGCGGCAACGAGCCCCGTGTTGTCGAGCTTCGCCAGATTCGGCGTGGCGCGGAGCTTGGCACCGGCGGGCAGCACGCGATAGATGCGGCCCTTGTCCGCGCCGGCGCGCAGGTCCAGGCGGGTCTGGGTTTCGGGCGCGATCCACTCCGGATGCTCGATCACGAAGCGGTAATAATCCGCGACGTAGAGCGCGCCGTCAGGACCGGTCCGCGCCTGCACGGGACGGAACCACGGATCGGTGCCGGCGAGGAACTCGCGGTCCTTCTCGTCGGCCGCGCGCCTGCTGGAGAAGGTCGCGCCATCGGGCGAAAGCACCTCGCGATGCACGACGTTGTGAACCGGCTCGCAGGCAAATGCGCTCGTGGCAAACGCCGGCCCAAAGAGGTCGTCCCGATACAGGCAGGAGCCGCAGCCGCTGGTGACGTGTCCCGCCGCCTGCGGCTGGTTGAAGCGCACGAGCGTTTCGCTCACGGGGAAGGCGCGCGTCGAATCCGGATAGTTGGCCAGCACCTGTCTCGTCGTCTTCACGGCGAGCTTGGGATTGCGCCGCAGGTAGGCGTCCGAAATCGTGTAGTGCCACAGCCAGATGGAATTGTTGTTGCCAAACCAGTTGCCCCAGTCATCGCGGGTGCGGCTATGCTGCGTCTGCCCGCTCTCCGGCTCGAATTCACCCGTGTCCGGCCGGAAGCGGATGTCGCGTCCGCTGATGCTCACGCCGTTGATCGTGCCGCCGCTGTCGCCGTTCGCGGCGTAAACCCAGCCGTCGAGACCCAATTCAAAACCGTTCACGCGATGCTGCTGGTTGCCTTCGCGGAAGCCGGTGAGGAGGACGCGCTTCACGTCGGCCCGGCCGTCGCCGTCCGTGTCGGCGGCGAACAGGATGTCCGGCGCGGCGGAGATCAGCGCGCCGTTGCGCCACGGCATCACGCCGGTCGGAAAGGGCAGGCCGTCGAGAAACGTCGTGGCCTTGTCGTAACGGCCGTCGCCGTCGGTGTCGGTCAGAATTTTCACCGTGCCGCCGGGCTTGCCCTGGCCGTCCATGCCCAGCGGATAGTCGGGCATTTCGACGACCCAGAGCCGGCCCGCCGCGTCCCAGTCGAAGGCGACGGGCGCCTTGATGAGCGGCTCGGCGGCGACCAGCTCGACCGTGAAGCCGGGCCGAGGCCGCAGTGTCTTGAGGGCGTCGGCAGGCGACTTGGCCGGAACCATGTCGAAGGCGATGATCTCCTTGAACGTGCGGCTCACCGACTCGGATTTCGGCGTGGCGACGAATTCATTCTGCCAGACGATCGTGCCGCGGTGGAACCACGCGCCGAAGTTGCGCCCGTCCTTCACAAACGGCAGCACCTTCGCGTGGGCGAGGTCCGCTGCGGCGGCGCCGCGCGCGGCGATGTGCGGCCAGCCGCGGTTCCAGCCGAGGTTCGCCTTCACCGTGCCGGCCCAGAGGTGGACGATGTAGCCGGCGTCGTTCGACTGGATCACGTCGTCGTAGCCGTCGCGGTTCAAGTCGGCGAAGCGCAGGCCGTTGTCGCGCCCCTGCGCGTCCAGCACGGCGCAGCCCTCCGGCAGCGCGTAGTCCGCCGCCTGCCAGCGCCGGCCCTTCGCGTCCCAGATGAAGATGGCGCGGTTGGCCAGCAGCTCGCACACGCCGTCGCCGTCAAAGTCGCGCAACAGACGTCCGTTCACGGGCACGGCGGCGAGGCCGGTCTCCAGCGCCGCGTCGCGCTGCCACGCGCCATTTTGCCACGTCCACGCAGACGGCCCGGCGAGGAGCGACGCCGCCCCGTCCCGCACGATGCCGAACCTCGCACCGGCGAGGGTGGCCGGGGTCGCACTGTCCTGCCACCGGCCGGCCTGCGGATTCCACACGCGCGTGGTCCGCTTGTCCGCCGAGCCGGTGACGACGTCCATGAAGCCATCACCGTTCACATCGAGCAGGCGCACGTCGCGGTCGCCGCCGGAGGGTGCGCGAAGCGAGTGGCCGCCAAGCGCATGCTGCTCCAGCCGCGAGAGCGCTTCGCGGAAGTTGAGAAACTTCACCCGCCTGCCGTAGGTCGCCTCGGCGTAGTCAATGAACTCCACCCATTGCTCCGCCCCGCTCCAGCCGTGTGGATGAAACACCGCCGTGAAGACGCCCTGTTTCTTCACCACGTAGTCCAGGCCGGCCTTCCAGTCAGCGAGCATGGTGGGAGACTTCGCGCCGAGCAGGTTGAACGCCTCCCAGTCGCTCGGCGTGATGCACGGAAATTCCCAGCACGTTTTGTTGATGACGAAGGGATACGGATAGTCGTCCACGAAGCCGGCAAAGTCGCCGAGCGCCTTCTTCATCGGCGGGCGCAGCTCGGCGGGGAAGTATTTCGCGAACCGCTCGCCGGGCGGGATCGTGAAGACCGAGGAATCCGCGGCCAGCCACCGGCCCTGCGGGCTGACGCCGGGAAAAATCTCCGAGAAAAAGCGCGGGCTGGCCGAGTTCATCGAGTCGCAGCAGGGCATGCGGAAGGCGACCGGACGGTTGCCGGGAATGTTGGAAAGCGCGTCCACGTTCGAGTGATACGTGTTCCACGCGTTGGTGAAGCCGCCCTTTTGCAGCAGCGGGCACGGGTGGGTGGCGGTGTGATTCTCGATGCTCAGGCCCTCGCGCAGCCAGCCGGGGAAGTTCGTGTCGCCGGGCACCACCGTGTTGGCCATGATGCTCACCGGCGCGCGGCCATCAAGGCGCTTGAGGCGGTTCAGGATCGGGCGGAGGAAGGTTTCGTATTTCGCCGGGTCGCGCATGTCGTCAATCGCGAGGATGACGACGGCCTCGACGCCCGGCTCGCCGACCCATTGCGGCGTGGTGAACTTCGCCGACTGCGGCGCGGGCCAGAACGGCGACGGATCATCGAGATGCGTGAGACGGTTTGCCCCGGCGGCGGCGAAGGCGCGCGGCTCCGTGACGAGCGCGGCCAGCGCCAAGGCCAGCGCAACGGCAGTGCGGGTTCCAGTGTGAAAATTCTTGGCTTTCATATTTTGGCTTCTGACAGATTTACAACGGAACGCCGCACCCCTGACACCCTTCCCCGCCACCGGCAATGACGCCGGGTTTTGGGAACGGATGTCAGGGTGAGACCTGCTGCGATTTACTTCACTCCCATGAGATGCTTCAGGACGGCCAGCTCAAGCGCCTCGTAATCGCGCGCATCAATCATCTGCTGTTCCGTCTTGCGGTTCCACGAACGCACCTTGTCCACGAGATGCAGGAAGAGTTCGCGGCTGCCGGTGAGATGCGACGTGACGCAACTGCCCTTCTGGGTGCGCATGGCCTTCACGTCCAGGCCGACGAACTCGCCGTTGCGGCCGTAGCCGGCTTCTTCGAGGACGCGGACCTGGTTGAACGCGGAGCGCAGGTTGGCGCCGCCGAAATTCTTGTCCTGATCATATTTCAGGCCGTTCTGGTCATTGAGGTGGACGCTGCCCAGCTTGTCGTGCGCCAGCGCGAAGGCCATCTCGTCGGACGCGTCGAGGCCGGCCAGCAGCGCGTGCGCGCTCTCGATGAGGCCCTTGACGCGCTTCGGGTCGTTGGAGGCATAGGCCAGCGCGATGGTGTGGCCAATGGTGGGCACGTAGGCCTGGTCCGTGGGCTCGTTCGGCTTGGGCTCGATCCAGATCTCGATCTCCTTGTCGTGGGCGAGCATGAGGTTGATCGCCTCCAGGATGCGCTGGTAGGCCACGCGCGCGTTCTTGCTCTCGCGGATGTAGGAGCCTTCGCGGGCCAGCCAGAGCACCAGAGCCCTGCTGCCGAGCCCGCGCGCGATGTCGATGGAGCGCAGCGTGCGGTCCAGCGCATACTGGCGGTCCTTCGCGCTGTTCGACGTGTAACAGCCATCCACGGTCTGCGGGGCGAACCACAGGCGCGGGGCGACGAACTCGGGGACCAGGCCCTGGTTGTCGAGCATCCGCTTCACCTTGGCCGTCTGCTTGGATATCTGCGCCGGCGTCAGGCCGTCGATCCCGGGGACGACGTCGTCGTCATGGAACTGCACGGCGTCGAAGCCCATCGGCTTGTAGAGCGCGAACTTCTTCTCGTGCGGAAAGGCCTTGCGGACTTCGGGGCCGAAAGGATCGGCGCCCTCGCTGATGTTCCAGGGGCCGAAGGAGAAACGATACTGGGTGGGTTTGTTGGTTTTCATTGATGTATTCTTGTGACTGCAAAAAGGGTGCCCGTTAAAAACAGGTGTCCGTTTTCAATCATCATGGGCGGCTGGCGGCTCCCCGGCTACGCCTGTTGGCTCAAACGCTGACACTATCGTCTCATCGGCCGGTTGCCATTTTGGACCCCGGACACCATCCTGCCGCCATGCAGTCGTCACGCGAAGACATCCGTTTCGGCACCGGCCAGACCTTCCGCCTGCTGCGCTGGAGCCGGAGCGTCACCGGCGTCGAGGAGGTGCTGGCACCAAGCCGGACCGTCCGGGTGCAGGGGCATGGCGACCACTGGCACTATCACCGCCAGACGGAGCTGACGTTGATCCAGCATGGCGCGGGCACGCGCTTCGTGGCCGACCACATCGAACTGTTCGAGCCGGGGGACATCGTGTTGATCGGGGCGAATGTTCCCCACTACTGGCATCTGCGCGGGGCGTCCGCCGGGCTTTCTCTCCAGTGGGATTTCCCACTGGAACACGCCATCTGGGGGTTTGGCGAGGCCGCCCCGCTGCAGGTGCTGGCCGAGACCGCACGCCGTGGACTGCATCTGCGGGGTGCAACGGCGGCGGCAACGCGGCAGCGCATGGAAACACTGGCTGAACTCACCGGGCTGGCCCGCCTCGCCGCCTTCATTGATCTGCTGGCCGGGCTGGCCGCCGCTCCGGCGTGCGAAGTGTGCGCGCTGTCGGCGGAAGCCTTTTCCCTCTCGGGCACTGCGGAACATCAGGAGGCGGTGCGCCGGGCGGTGAGTTTTGTTTTTGCGAACTACCGGGAGCCGGTCCGGCTGGCTGAACTCCTGCACCTCAGCGGCATGAGCCGCGCCACGTTCGCCCGCCAGTTCCGCCGGCACGCCGGCAAGTCCTTCTCCACCTTTCTCAACCAGGTCCGCCTGCAGGCGGTCTGCCGCGCGCTGCGCGACACGCCCGATCCGGTCAGCAGCATCGCGCTGAGCCACGGGTTCAACCAGCTGTCCTTTTTCAACCGCCTGTTCCGGCGCGAATTCGGCCTCAGTCCGACCGCTTATCGCGCAGCCCGGCCCGCAGCCCGGCCCGTGACCGGAGCATCCCGCCGGCCGACGACGGCTACTTCCCCGCCATCAAAAAATCGCTCACGGCGGCGATGACCTCATCCTGCTGCGCCTGCGCCAGCTCGGGGAAAACGGGAATGCTCAGGGCTTCCCCGGCGAGCCGCGCGGACACCGGAAGGTCCTCCGCCGTCTGACCGAGCGACGCGAAACATTCCTGCGCATGCAGCGGCACCGGGTAGTAAATCTCCGTGCCGATCTGCCGCGCGGTGAGCCACGCGCGCAGGGCATCACGCCGGCCCGTGCCGGGCAGCCGCAGGGTGTATTGATTCCAGGTGTGCCCGTTGCCCTGCTGGGCGAAGGGCAGGATGAGCCGCGTGCCGGTGCCGGCGGCGCTGGCGAGGGCGGCTCCGGGCAGCTGGATGAAGTGCCCGGTGTAGCGCTCCGCGTTTTCCGCGCGACGCTGCGAGTAGGATTGCAGATGCGGCAATTTGACCGCAAGCAGCGCGGCCTGCACGGCGTCCAACCGGAAGTTTCCGCCCACGAACTTGTGGAAATACTTCGGATGCGCGCCGTGATTGCGGAGGAGCATGGCCCGCTCGGCCAGCGCATCGTCGTTCGTCGTGAGCAGGCCGGCATCACCGAACGCGCCCAGGTTTTTCGTCGGGAAGAAGCTGAACGCGCCAAAGTCGCCGAAGCCGCCGACATGCCGGCCGCCGTGTGTCGCCCCGACCGCCTGCGCGGCGTCCTCGATGACCTTGATGCCGTGCTTGCGGGCCAGCGCGTTGATGGATTCCATCTCCGCCGCCTGGCCGTAGAGATGCACCGGGATCATGGCCTTGGTGCGCGGCGTGATGCGGCGCGCGGCGTCCGCCACGTAGAGGTTGAAGGTGTCGGCGCGCACATCGCAGAAGACGGGCTTCGCGCCCGTGCGCGCGACGCAGCCGGCGGTGGCGAAGAACGTGAAGCTCGGACAAATCACCTCGTCGCCCGGCCCGATGCCCAGCGCCATCATGGCGAGAAGAATGGCGTCCGTGCCCGAAGAAATCCCCAGCGCGTGCCGCACGCCGAGATGCTCCGCGCACTGCCGTTCGAAAGCCTGCACCTCGGGACCGAGGATGAACTGGCCGGACGCAAGCACGCGCGCGAAAGCGGCCTGCAGGTCGGGGGCGAGGGCGTTGTTCTGGATCTTGGTGTCGAAGAGCGGGACGGCCATAAAGCAAAGGAGGTTCAGTCGCGACGCGGGTTGACGCCGGTTTTCACGAGGCTGGCCGAGGCGAGTTCCGTTTCCACCGGGCGGCCCAGAAACTCCAACAGCACACGGACGCGGTCCTTCGCGGGCAGCAGCCGCTGCACCACCGCGGTGATGCCCATGAACGTGCCGTCGGCGATGACGACCTCGTCACCGGGCAGCACTGCGTCGGGGAACACCTTCAGGTCGGTTTCATCCAGCCGGGTGCGAAGGTCGGTGATGACCTCGTCCGGCACGGGGGCGAAGTAGTCGCCGAAGTGGACGACGCCCGCGACGCCGTGCGCCGCCTTGATGATGCGGAGGTCCCGCAGCCCGAAGCGCGCAAAGAGGTAGTTCGGGAACATCGCCTCGGTGAACCACACCTTGCCGCGCCGGGTGGCGCGCTGGAAACGCACGCGCGGACAGAACACGTCCACTCCGGGCAGCTGCCTCAGATGGCCGGCGGCGATGTGCTCGTGCTTGATTTGCGATCGCACGCAAAACCAGGCCGGCGCCGCTTCTGGTCCGTCGCTCATGTGCCATCAACGTAGCGCGGCGCGTTTCGAGGTCACAAGACTTTTGGAGGCGCGGCGCTGGGTGTCCACGCTTCAGCGTGTTTTGCGGGCCGGGCACCCTGAAGGGTGGACACCATGCGGGGACAGTCCTCAGGTTGCGGCGCGGCACGGGCTCCGCCTCAACGGGAACTCAGGGCGAGACATGGTTTTGCGCGCGCTGGCGGGGACAAGTCATCCTCCCCTCTCGCGCCGTTCAGTCATTGGCGCGGATCGTCCACATGCCGCCGTGCCGGCGCGGGTCATCGCCGACCACGCCATTGGTGCCGACCGTCTCGTCGGGGAACATCAGATCGACGTGGCCATCCACCTTGAGATAATTGAACCGGCCGGAGTGATATGTCGCGGCTGGCAGACGTGACTGCTCCACATGATCGCCGGTCCGGTCAATCCATGAGCCTGCTCCGTTGGCAACAATGTTGTTGGTCCAGGCGTGTTCGGCCAGCAGCAACGTCTCGGCTGGTTTGAGTATCATGCCCAGCCTGACGGACGCCTGCCGGTTGGTTGACGTGCTGTAGATCTTGGCGCTGGGCGGATTTGTTCCAAAGGGGCCGAATGTCCAGTTCAAGCCGATGCCCGTGGCGTTGCCCGGACCGGGAGGCCAGTTCGCGAGGGCCATGTTGTGACGGGTGATGGAGTAAGTGCGGCGGTGGAGCTTGTATTTCTGCGCCCACGCTGCGGGCGGGATGGTGTCCGACGGGCAGAGCAGCAGATGGTTGACCGCGCTTTGCGACGGCGCAGCGACGTTCGGATCGCCGATGACCTTCTTCATTTCCGAGCGCAGGATCGGGCTCAGCAAGGTGTCCCACGTCGTCTGCGACCGGTTGCTGAAGATCAGCGAAGCATAGGGAAGTTTGGTGTCGCAACTGAGGGAGTAGATGGACATGGCCGCGCCCAGCTGCCGCAAATTTCCCCTGCAAACATTGGGCTTGGACCGGGAAGCCGTGTGGCGGGCAAACGCGATCGCAAGGCCCGCGAGGAGGACGACCAGGCCGATCACGACGGCGAGTTCCACCCGGGTGAACGCGGCGGCAATGGAACGACGTTGGCGGGAGAAGGTTGAGGAAGTCTGGTTCATCTGGATTTGATGGCGAAAATGTCCCCGGTGTTGGCCGCCAGGCTTCCGTTGTTCCAAGCCTCGACATGGCCGTCCACGAAAAACACCCCCGCCTTGGAGTCATGGCGACAGGCGGGCTGCTTGGGCAGCACCTGATCCCAAAGTCCGAACGGGTTGGGCGGGAAGGTGCAGATCTCCGTCTTGTATCCGCCCGCCGGGATGCGGTCCACGTCCTTGGGAATGCCGACGTCGCCCACGAGCCAGATTTGCGAAGTTCGATCAATGCCCCCCAGCCGCGCGCTGCCCCAGGCTCTGCGGTTATCGTCGAACGCGTAGTTGATGATGGAGGGCAGGCCGGTGATACGGTTCGTGTTTTCGAGCGGACCGTAGCCTTCCATCTCGACACCGAAGGGCGCGTTGATGTCAGCATCCACCACGGTCGGACAGCGCCAGACGCCGCGTTGAATGGTGATGTCGGGCAGGTATTTTCGATCCGAGAGGATTTGATACCACCAGTTGGTCGGATCGTGCGGAAAGGTGGGGCTGCGAAAAGGACCGCCGCTGTTGAAGGGTGGCAGGTGGTCGTTGCTGTCGCCGGCGTAAAGCAGGAAGGCCGTCCCAACCTGTTTCAAGTTGTTGCCGCATTTCACGCTTTTGGCCTTCTGTTTGGCTGCGGTCAATGCGGGCAACAGCAGCCCCAGCAGCACGGCCAAGATCGCCACGACCACCAGCAATTCCAGCAGGGTGAAGGCGGATCCAAGGTGATTCCGTCCGGGGGCACGCCTCCGCCGTCCGACGGCAATGCCAAACCGAAACGGCCACGCCGGTGGGTCTGCAAATCTGGCTACCAACCTCCCGTTCGCACATCCCATGAGGGCGGACCTTACCGGCAGCGCAATTGCAATCAAGCGCTTATTGAGGTGGACTCGCAATATCTGGGCAGATCGCGCCCTTGGTGGCAGTGCTGTGACGAGCAAGCTTTGTGGCAACAGGCCGTCCAACGGGCGTAACAATAAAACTCGCCCGAGCTCACCGGGTGCCGATACTTGGCGGGTTCCTATGCGATGCTTCACATTTCATCCGTTTCGAATGCTGTGCGCCATCGGCCTGCTCTGCACCGCCGCCGGCTGCGCCACCACGCCAAGAACCGATCCCGACCTCATGCAATCCCGCCAGAAATTCAAGACCCGGCTCACCAGGAAAATTGAACTCGGCTACCTGCTCCACCTGCCGCCCGGCTACGACGCGAAGGCGGCGAAGCAATGGCCGCTCATCCTGTTCCTCCACGGCTCGGGCGAGCGCGGCACGAACCTCGCGCAAGTCTCCATCCACGGCCCGCCCAAACTCGTGAAGAAGAATCCGCCCGTGCCGAAGAAAGAGGGCGATGAGGCGCGGAAGGACCGCGAAGCCGCAACGAAGCTGCTCGTCGAGAAGTTCATCGTCGTCTCGCCGCAGTGCCCCGACGACCAGTGCTGGGACAGCGACGCGATTCTCGGCCTGCTCGACGGCGTGCAGGCCGGCCACAAGGTGGACAAGAGCCGTGTCTATCTCACCGGACTGAGCATGGGCGGCTACGGCTCGTGGGCGCTGCTGGCGAAGGCTCCGGAGCGATTCGCGGCGGTTGCGCCCATCTGCGGCGGCGGGGACACGATTGATTTTCTCCTGCCCGGCCCTGGCAAAGCGCCCGCGCTCAAAGCCACGCCGGTCTGGGCATTTCACGGCGCGAAGGACTCGGTGGTGCTGCCCGCCGAATCAGAGCGCCTCGTGGCTTTGCTCAAGAAACTTGGCGTGAAAGACGTGCAACTCACCGTGTATCCCGAGGCGAACCACGACTCGTGGACGGCGACCTACAACAACCCGAAACTCTACGAGTGGTTCCTTGCGCACGAACGGAAGCCGTAGGCGCGACCTTCAGTTGCGCATCTGTCGGAACCTTCGAAGCGCAGGCTGAAGCCTGCGACTACGGGATGAGCGGCGCGCCGACGTTGAGGTTGTGCTTCAGGCAATAGGAGCCGTTGGCCACGTATTTTTCCGCCCAGTGTTTCAGGCCGGCACGCTCCTCGGGCTTGAGGGCCCGAACCACCTTCGCAGGCGAGCCAAGCACGAGAGAACCCGGCGGCACCTTCATCCCGCCGGTCACCAGCGCGTTCGCGCCGACGATGCTCTGCGCGCCGATCTCCGCACCGTCGAGGACGGTCGCGCTCATGCCGATGAGACACTCGTCGCCGATGGTGCAGGCGTGAACGATGGCGGAGTGGCCCACCGTGACCCACTCGCCGATGACGCAGGGAAAGTCGTCGGCAAGATGCACGACGGCGTTGTCCTGGATGTTGGAGTTTGCGCCGACAACGATGCGGTTGATGTCGCCGCGCAGCACCGCGCCATACCAGACGCTGGCGTAGTCGCCCAGCGTCACGTCGCCGAGGACGACGGCGGTCTTGGCGAGATAGACGCCATTGCCCAGGACGGGCCGCTGGCGGAGATAGGTGTCGAGCCGTTCTTCCAAAGTCATGCGGGGATGAAACGGCGGGGGAAAGGATGTGCAAAGCGCAATTTTTGGCTTTCGGTCCGGCGGGCGAGGCGCTTAATTGCGGTGTCGGCCGGAGAATGCGTATGGAGCCAGGTTCGGGACACAGTGGTCACGCCGTCGCTTCAGGGCGCCGCAAACTGCCGCGGTCGTTCAAGGAACTCACGCCCACAAAGGCATTCAATCCGCGCACCTTCTTTCGTGAGATGGTCTGGAAGGCGCTCATCACGCGGCGCCTGGGCGAGCATCAGCCACCGAAGTTTCCGAGGCTGGAGCGCGGCCAGCTGGCGCTGACGTGGATCGGCCACGCGTCGTTCCTCGTCCAGTTCAACGATCTCAACTGCCTCATCGACCCGAACTTCGCCAACTGGCTCTTCCTCCTGAAGCGGCTCCGGCACTCGGGGCTGAAAATCTCCGACCTCCCACCGATCGACCTGGTGCTGCTCACGCACGCGCACTTCGACCACTTCCACAAGCCATCCATCCGCAAGCTGCCGCATCCCAAGATCGGCGTGATGCCCTGGGGCATGGCCCCGCTGGCCAGGGGACTGGGCTTCAGCCGCATCGTGGAGCTGCAATGGTGGGAGAGCTTCACGCACGGCGACTGGAAGGTGACGCTCACGCCCTGCAAACACTGGGGCGCGCGCACGCTGCATGACAAGCACCGCGGCTACGGCGGCTTCGTGCTGGAGCACCAGGGCCGCACGGTTTATCACGCGGGCGACAGCGCCTACTTCGAGGGCTTCAAGGAAATCGGCGCCCGGCTCGCGCCGGAGATCGCCCTGCTGCCCATCGGCGCATATTACCCCGAAAGCTTCCGCAACGTTCACATGGGGCCGGACGAGGCGGCGAAGGTCTTCCGTGAAGTGAAGGCGAAGTGGTTCGTCCCGATGCATTACGGGACCTTCAAGCTGTCCTTCGAGGAAATGGACGAGCCGCCGCGCTGGCTCCGCGACATCGCGCGCCGGGACAAGCTCACGCAGCATCTCCGCATCATGGACGAAGGCGTGCCGGAGGTGTTTTGAAGGTTTCCGCCGGCGATCACGGGCGGGCGTCTTTCAAGTCGCAAACGCATCCCCGGCGAATATCGGGCCGCCATCCAGCCTCCGCCCTCCTCGTTAATCCCGGCCTCTCCGTCGCACTTTGCACTTTGCACTCAAATCCTCCATCGTATCATCCGGTGCCGTGAAACGAACCGTGCTCATCCCCGCGCTGCTGCTGGTGGCCTTCGCGCTTACGCGCTGGCCGGGCATGATGCCGCTCAACTTCAGCGTGGCATACGGGCTGGTCTTCTGCGCGGGGGCGTTCCCGCGCCGGCTCCCGTGGTGGGCCATCCTCGGCACGCTGATGACGACGGACCTCGTGCTGAACGTGTTTTACTACGACACGGTCCTCTTCAGCGACTACCAGGCGGTGAACTACCTCGCTTACGCGGGCATTTACCTGCTGGGCAGGCGGTTCTCGACGCACGTCTCGATTCCCAATCACGTCGTCGGCGGACTCTTGGGCGCGGTGATTTTCTACGTCATCACCAACACGGCGTCCTGGCTGGCGAACCCGGACTACGCCAAAACGTTTGCCGACTGGCTGCGCGCGCTGACCACCGGCACAAACGGCTGGCCGGAGACATGGACGTTCTTCCGCAACACCCTCCTCAGTGGCGGACTCTTCGCCGGCCTCATCAGCGCCGCGTTGCAATCCGTCGAGGCGAAGGAACCCGAACCGGAGGAGGAAACGGAGCCCGAAGGCGCGGGCGGGACCGAAGCCGCACCGGAAGAGGCGAAGTAAGCGGTGCTGCACAGCATCCAGGCGCGTCCAGATGATCATCCGCCCCGCCACCCGCGCCGATTGCCCGGCCATCCTCCTGATCTACAACGATGCGGTGCTGACCACGACGGCCACCTACGATTACGAACCGCGCACGCTGGCGCAGCGGCAGGAATGGTTCGACCAGCACGAGCGCGACGGCTACGCGGTGTTCGTCGCCGAGGAAGAGGGCGGACGCATCGCGGGCTGGAGCGCGCTGAATCCTTATCACGCCCGGCCCGGTTACCGCTTCACTTCGGAGAACTCGGTTTACGTCGCGGCGGACGCGCGCGGGAAGGGCATCGGCAGGCTGCTCCTCGCGCCGTTGATTGACGCCGCGCAAACGAGGGGTCTGCACGCCATCATCGCGGCGATTGATGCGACGAACGAGGCGAGCCTGCGGTTGCACGCGCGCTTCGGCTTCGTCCAGGTCGGCCACTTCAAGCAGGTGGGCTACAAGTTCGACCGCTGGCTGGATGTGATCTACCTCGAGCGCCTGCTCGGCTAGGCATCACTTCGGCAGCGACTCGACGGGCACGACTTCACCGGTCCTTTGCTCCACCGCCACGCGCGAGGTTTCCATCTTGATGTAATGGAGGATGACCGGCGCGAGGATCATGCCCGGCACGCCCATGAGGCGTTCGCCCAGGATCAATCCCAGCAGCGTCATCCACATCGGATTCTGGATGCGCTTGCCGATGATCTTGCTGTTGAGGAAATACTCGAGCTTGTGGACGACGATGAGAAAGCCCAGAGCCGCCATGGCATGCGGGAAATCCACCGTCAGCCCCACGCTCACGATGACGGTGTTGCTCAGGATGTTGCCGAGGATGGGCAGCAGGCCGCAGAAAAACGTCACCGCGAGGAGCAGCTGCCAGTAGGGATAATCGGCGGCGAACAGGAAAATCCCCGTGAACGTGGTGTTGATGATCGAGATGACGATCTGCGCCCCCATCACGGTGTGGAAGCTGCGGTAGAACAACTCGAAGCGCTTGGTGATCTCGTCCGCGGATATCGAGTAGAGGTTGTCCTTGAGCGCGTGCTTGTCGCGGTCGATCACGATGGCGGCGTTGTGAAAGAGGCTGATGGCCACCACCATGCCGATGAGCACGAACGCCGTCTGACGCAGCGCGTGCGTGGCCGCAACGCCGGCCAGGCCCAGCCGTTCCATGGACTCGGTCTTGATGAGCGCGATCAGCGTGTCCACGTCCTTGAACGGCAGCTCTATCCCGTGCCCGGAACAAAAACCCACCACCGTCGGGACCAGCTTCTCGGCGATCTT
>JBAYGL010000043.1:0-17931 GCA_041666725.1 Limisphaerales bacterium | reverse complement strand
GTCGGCCTGCTGGGCTTCACGGCCGGTGGCAACCTCGCCGGCCACGCGACATGGGACCGCACGCCGCGGACTTATCCGCAGAAGCCTGATCTCGACGATCCGCGCGGGCCGGACTTCCTCGTGTTCATCTACGGCGGCGGCTTCCTCGACCCGGCGGACAAGACGAAGTTCCGCCCCGGCTTCAGCGTGCCGGCGGACGCGCCGCCGGTTTTCTTCCTCGTCGCACATGACGACAAGTCCAACCCCGTCGAGGCCGCGATGCTCTACCTCGAATACAAGCGGCAGAACCTCTCCGCCGAGCTGCACATCTGCGCCAGGGGCGGCCACGGCTTCGGCATGAGGAAGAGCAAGGACCCGATCAGCGAATGGCCGGCACGCTGCGGTGAATGGATGAAAAGCCTGGGCCTCCTCACCGCGAAGTGACGTGGAGCACGGACGCCCTCGTCCGTGCCTCGAATTGCGGACGTGGGCGTCCGCGCTCCTCCGTGTCGCCGGGCGCTGCTTTGAGGCTGAACTCACCGCCCGCTCCGCACGTCAGTCCTCCCACATGAACCGCCGCTCGTTCCTCCAGTCGGGTGCCGTCCTCGCCGCCTCCGTCTCAACCGCTCTGCCACAAGCCGCAGTTGGCAAACGCGCCGAACTCATCGCCGCCATCGAGAAGGTCACGTTGCGGCGTGGCCGCGATGGCAGCGGGCCGACGTGGTTTCATCCGCGCTGCTGCGTCGTGCCCGGCGCAGACGGCGCGACGGTCTTCATGACGTTGCAGACAATCGCCGGCTCGGACTACTTCGGCCCGGTGCATTGGATGACCTCGCGCGACCTTGGCAAGACTTGGACCGAGCCGCAGCCCGTCGCGCCGCTGGGTCGCGTGAAACAAGGGGCCGGCCCCGCCGAGGAAGGCGTCTGCGACGTGGTGCCCGAGTGGCATCCGCAGACCAAGTCCGTCCTCGCGATGGGTCACAACGTCTTTTACTCCGGCCCGAAATTCTCCGCCGACCAACCGCCGCGCTGGCCCGTCTATGCCGTCTGGCGGAACGGCCGGTGGGGACCGCGCCGCAAGCTGGAGTGGAACGACCCGCGTGGAGCCTACATCTACTCGAACAACTGCGGCCAGCGCGTCGTGCTGCCCAACGGCGACATCCAGATGTCGTTCACGTTCGGCCCGACGAAGACCAGCCCCCGCTCCGTCGCCGGGGTGATCTGCTCCTTCGACGGCGAGACGCTCGCGGTGAAACAGGTCGGCGAGGAAATTCCTCACGACAAGGGACGCGGCCTGCTGGAGCCGTCCGTCACGCAATTTCAGGGCCGCTTCTTCCTCACCCTCCGCGCCGAGGACAATCGTGGCTACGTCTGTGCGGGCGACGACGGCTTGAAGTGGACGCCCAGACAGGCGTGGGCCTGGGATGACGGCCAGCCTCTCGAAATGTCCACCACGCAGCAGCACTGGCTCGCGCATTCGGATGCGCTCTGGCTCGTTTACACGCGCAAGGACGCGACCAACGCCAACGTCGTGCGCTGGCGCTCGCCGCTCTGGATGGCCCAGATGGACCCGGCGACGCTCCGACTTCGCCGCGACACCGAGCGCGTCGTCCTGCCGCTCGTCGGCGACGGCGTGAAGGACCCCGACCGCGTCGCCATCATGGGCAACTTCCACCCCATCAACGTCAGCCCCGGCGAGTCATGGGTGACCGTCGGCGAATGGCAGCCCAAGAACGGCATCAAGGGCGACCTGCTGCTCGCGCGCATCCGCTGGACACGGCCCAACCGGCTGGTGACACGCTAGCGGAAATCCTCGATGAGGTCGGAGGTCCGTCGCCTCACCCGCCCTCATGTGACAATCCGTTTCGGGCTGTTCCTCGGGAAACCGCTCTGATATTCAGTTCCTGTGCAACTCCACGGTGCCAGCGCGGCTGATGCGTCAACACGGAAACATCCCGTGCTCGTCGTGGACGATGACGTGGCGACGGTGGAGCTGCTCGCCCATGTGCTCGAGGACGAGGGCTTCGAAGTCTGGAAGGCTCACACCGCCGCCGAAGCACGCGCTACCGTGGCCCAACGCTGTCCCGACCTCGTGCTGCTCGACGTGATGCTGCCCGACGGAGACGGGCGCAACCTGTGCCACGAATTCAAGACTGCCGAGCCGACGCGCGATGTCTTTGTGATCCTGATCTCCGGCATGGCAGTCGGCGCGCAGAGCCGCATCAGCGGACTCAACCGGGGCGCGGACGAATACCTGACCAAGCCCGTCCAGCCGCAGGAAATCGTGGCGCGCGTGCATTCGTTCCTGCGCATCCGCCAGGCCGCCGACGCCCTGCGCCAC
This sequence comes from Limisphaerales bacterium, assembly GCA_041666725.1. Lineage (GTDB taxonomy): Bacteria > Verrucomicrobiota > Verrucomicrobiia > Limisphaerales > SXTU01 > SXTU01. The sequence goes on along the minus strand of JBAYGL010000043.1, from coordinate 15,611 downwards.
GCACGCGACCTCCTCGAGGAACGGGTGCGGGAGCGCACTTCCGAGTTGCAGCAGGCCAACGAACAGTTGCAACTCGCCGCGGGCGAGCTGCGCGCCCTTTCGCACCGGCTGCTGGAGGCCCAGGAGCGCGAACGCCGCCGCCTCGCGCATGAGCTGCACGACGAGGCGGGGCAGACGCTCACCGTTCTCAAATACGTCTTCGACACGCTGGAGGAGCCAGGCCTTGCACCGTCGCCGCAATCGCTCGCCGACGGACGCGCGGCGCTCAAAAGCCTCACCGCGCTGATCCGCAACCTGTGGCAGGAACTCCGTCCAGCGTTGCTCGACGACCTCGGCCTGCTCTCCGCACTGCAGTGGTATTTCGAGCGCATCGCGGTCGGCTCCAGCTTGCAGGTGGACTTCCGGCAGCAGGGAGTCGAAGGCCGCCGCTTCGACCCGGACATCGAGACGGCCGCCTACCGGACGGTCCAGGAGGCGCTCACGAACGTCACCCGCCACGCCGGCGTGAAGGAGGCGCAGGTGATCGTCTGCGCCGATGAGCGCTCGCTCCGCGTCGAAGTGCTGGACGAGGGCAAAGGCTTTGACACACGCGGCGGCCGTTTGAGCCGGGATGGCAGCTGCGGCCTGGTCGGCATGAGCGAGCGCGTCCGCCTGCTGGGCGGAACGTTCACAATCACATCGCAACCCGGCAAGGGCACGCGGCTGGTCGCTGAGTTTCCCCTGAACGAGGCCCCGCCCATCGCGATCGGCATCACGCCACCGGACGTGACCGGCTCCGTGACCACGGCAAACGCCCCCGGCATCACCACCAAGGCCGCTGGCGAATGAAGACGACGAGCATCCTCATCGTGGAAGACCACCCGCTCGTGCGCCGGGGCCTCCGCGGGCTGCTCCAGTCACAGCCGGACTTCCGCGTGGTGGGCGAGGCGGCCAACGGTCTTGAGGCCCTGCACCTGATCGATCAGTCCACGCCGGACGTGGTCATCACGGACATCGTGATGCCGATGGTGGACGGCCTCGATCTGCTGCGTGAACTGGCAAAGCACTCGCCCCGCCCGGTGATCATCGTGCTCTCGCTCTTCGACGACCCGCGCTACGTGCAGGAAGCCACGGACAACGGAGCCGCAGCCTACGTGCTCAAGCAATCCGCCCCCACCTATCTGGTCACCGCCATCCGCGACGCCCTGGCGGGGCGGTTCTTCTGCACCCCGACGGTTTCCGGCCAGGCGCTTGCAGAGATCGAGAACCGCTTCCGCAACCAGCCCTGGAACCGGCTGGATTTGCTCACCGACGACGAACGGCTTGTTCTCAAGCTTCTCGGCTCCGGCTGCAGGCCGGAGGAAATTTCACGGCGAATCGCACACCAGCCGCTCACACTGGCGGTTGTCTGCCAGAACATCGTCCTCAAACTGGGCCTTGCCAGCGACACTGCGCTCCGTCCGTATGCGGAGCAATGGGCTGCCACACAGAACTGACCGTCAGTATCCGGCTGGTTTTCGGCAAAATTGTGGCTGGCAGCCCCCCGCCCCGTGGGGAATGATGCGCCCCGTTGTTTCGTCTGACACTTGAACTATGAGCGCCGCCACCATCCCGGTTGAAATCGCCGATCCCATCAACAATCGCATCCTCGCGATCTCCGAAGACCAGCTGCAGGGATTCCAAGCGGACCCGCTCGGAGCCATCGCCCGTGAGTCCGGCCTGCCGCTGGAAACCGTCATCGAACGCATCCAGGCGATGCTGCGCGCGGGCGTCATCCGCCGCGTGCGCCAGACCCTGCTCGCCACGAACCTCGCCCAGGGCGCGCTGGTCGCCTGGGAAGTCCCGCAGGAGCGGCTCGACGCGGCCTTCGACGACCTCTTCAAGAACGATCCCTTCTCGGGCCATGTCGTCACGCGTTCGACCGACGCCGCCACGCCCGGCTCGACCTACAAGCTCTGGACCACGCTGAAAATTCCGGCGGGCTACTCGATGCCGCGCCATTGCGAGTATCTGGCGAAGCGCATCGGCGCGGGGCATTTCCGGCTCATGCCGGCGAAGAAACTTTTCGTGCTCGGTGTCGGCCACACCCGGCGTCGCGGCATGGAGCCCGGCAGCAAGGCCGAGGTGCCCGCCGAGATGCAGGACGTGGCCATGGTCACGCTCAACGAACTGGAGTGGCGCATCCTCGAAGCGGTGAAGCGCGAGTTCAAGCCGGAGGAACTTGTCGCCGACCTCTGGACCGCGCGCGCCGCCGAGGCGGGCGTGCCGTTGAAGACGTTCATCGAGGTCGCCGAGGACTTTAACCGCCGCAAGATCATCGGGCGTTTCTCCACCTTCCTCGAGCATGTCAAGACCCTCGCCACCGGCGAGAAGGTCACGAAGTTCAACGCGCTGTTCCACTGGGCCGTTCCGGCGGGCCGCGAGATCGAAGCAGGCCGCGAGGTGGGCCGGCACCACATCATGACCCACGCCTACTGGCGCGAGGGCGGCCCCGAGTTCCGCAACGTGAACGTCATGGGCGTGGCCCACGGCAGCGACAAGACGCTGGTCCTCGCGCACAAGGCGGCGATTGACGCGCACCTCGCCAGCCTCGGCATCACGGTCAGCTACACCAACGTCTTCTGGGGCGGCCGCAGCGAAATCAAGCCGAGTGAAATCTCCCCGAACGCCTACCGCGAATTCTGCCTCGCCAACGGCCTCGACCCGGAGCGCATGAAGCTCCAGCCCGGCGAAAGCATGATCGCCGGCTGAACGTGGCGGCCCGTCATGGGCGCACGGGAGAGATTCCGCTCCAATCACGTTGCACTGCAGCGTCAAGGATGCTGCCCGAAAGGTGCCCCGGCGGGCGCATCTCGACCCGAAGGAGCGCGGCGTTTACGCCGCAGCAGGGCAGGTGGCGCAGAAACCACTCGTATTCGCCCGGGAGCGTTTCGTTCATTCGCTGCCTTCTGCGGCGTCAACGCCGCGCTCCGGGAGACAGTGCCCCGAATGCGCCCGTCCCCGCGTTGGCGAACTTGAATCCAGCTGCGGAATTATCTCCAGATCCGCACGCTTCCAGATTGTCTTTTGCCCGGTGACGCGTTTCGCTTTCGCCGATGTCCGACGACCGCCTGCAACGCAGCCTGCGCGCAACATTCCTCGGCTTGGTGATCAACACCCTCCTGGCGGTGGGCAAGATGGCCGCCGGCTTCCTCGGCCAGTCGCACGCGCTCGTCGCCGACGGCGTGGAGTCGCTCGCGGACATTTTCAGCTCCGTCATCGTCTGGCGCGGCATGGTCATCGCGGCGGAACCTGCGGACGGCGACCACCCCTACGGCCACGGCAAGGCCGAACCGCTCGCCGCGGCAATGGTCGCCATCATGCTCCTGCTCGCCGCCCTGTGGATCGCGGTCAACTCGGTCCGTGAAGTCTTCCACCCGCACGGCTCGCCCGCGCCGTGGACGCTCGCCGTCCTGCTCCTCGTCATCGTGGTGAAGGAATCCCTCTTCCGCTTCGTGCTTCGCGAAGGCACCTCCGTCGAGAGCTCCGCCATCCAGGGCGACGCGTGGCATCACCGCAGCGACGCCATCACCTCGCTCTTCGCCGGCATCGGCATCGTCATCGCGCTTGTGGGCGGCAGGGGCTACGAGGCGGCGGACGACGTGGCGGCGTTGCTCGCATCGTTTGTCATCGGCTGGAACGGATGGCGGCTGCTTGCGCCCGCGTTCGGTGAATTGATGGATGCGGCTCCGAACCTGGCGGAGACCGAGCAAATCCGGATCATCGCCGCCGCGGTTCCCGAAGTGCGCCTCGTCGAGAAATGTCTCACGCGCAAGATGGGCTGGCACTTCTACGTGGACATGCACGTTCATGTGGACCCGCAGATGACGGTCGAACGCGCCCATCGTGTCGCCCACGAGGTCAAGGACCGCGTCCGGGAAAAGGTGCCCAAGGTCCGCGACGTCCTCGTCCACATCGAGCCGTGGCACAGTCGCGGGCCGTAGCGGCTGCTGCGAAGGCCGCTATCCCAGTTCCGCGCTGCTCCACCGCTCGCCCGCCTGCAACACCCGGCACTTCTGCCCCAGCCGCGCGCACTCCGTCACGAACTCCTCCGGCGACGCCGTGTTGAACGTGAACATGTCGTAGTGCATCGGAATCGCGAGCTTCGCGCCGATGGCCTTGGCCAGTTGCGCCGCCTCGCGGCCGTCGAGATTCCCCGCGACCTTGCGCTCCGGCTTGTCGCCGTTGATGGGCAGCAACGCCACGTCCACGCGGAACGGGCGAATCCAGTCCTCCATCCCGGGATACAACTTCGTGTCCCCCGCGTGATACACGCGCCACGGACCGAACTGCAGGATGTAGCCAAGAAACTTGTGGTTGCCCTCCGCGTCCACCTCCAGCTCGTTATGCGCGGCGGGAATGCCGTTGAACGTGAACCCGCCCGCCGACTTCACCTCGCCTGCGCGCACGCCGATGAGATTCGCCGCCTTCAGGCCCAGTCCGATGCGGAACGCCCCCGCGCCGCGATTCGCCTCCGGGAGCACCAGCGGCAGCGCGGGCTTCGCCGCGAGCAACGGCTTGAGCGTGTCCGGGTCGAAGTGGTCCGTGTGGTTGTGGCTGCTCGTCACCACGTCCACGAAGCCCAGCCGTTCCGGCGCGATCACCCGCTCCGTCATGCGCACATGCGGCTTGTCCGTCTGCGCATACTTCACCGTGAGCGAGTCGGAGAGATACGGGTCCAGCAGCGCGTGCCGGCCATTGAACTGCACGAGAAAACCACTTTGGCCGAGCCACCAGAGCCGGAAGTTCGGACGGTCGGATTTGGCGGCGTCAACGTCGGCGAGCAACACATCGTCTTGGAGTAACGGCTTAATCATCGCGGTCATTTAGCCACGAAGAAAGCGCGGAGGAAACAGCGATGAAAACCTCCAACCCTGCTAGTCGTAGTGGACACCCGGGTTCAGTTCCGCAGGAGATCGCCAATCAACGCCCTTGGCCTTGAGCTTCTCCTGCTTGAGGTGCCAGAAGGTGTGAACCGAGCCCAGCTTTCCAAACGAGCCTGCACGCTTCATCTCTGCCTCCACCTCCGCATCCACGGCCTTGAAAAGCGGCTGAAACTTCGGATCCGACTCTTGGGCATCCGATTTCATTTCCATCAGAGAATTCACCGAGCCGTCGGCTTTGAAATGTAACTGGTATCTCCATTCGATTGGGCCATCCACGAACGAATAGGAAACCCAACGACGAACCTCATCAACCTTGGGCACATGCACGGTTCGGTTGGTTTGGCGTTTGCCGTTCTCAATCGTGATTCTTACGGATTCGCTCGCCACAAACCCTGCCCGGTTTGTCGTGGCTCCAGTAGCGATCTTGCGTAGCAATCCAGCAGGCAGCAGCGGCCTCTCCTTGATGAGCACGAGGATATCTGGATCGGTCGCAGTTGTCAGAAATTGCTGATTGGTCACCGATGCGAAAATAGAGCTTTGCGAGTGCCCCGATAGTCTTGCGTTGTAGTATTTGCGCAACCCATCGCTTAAGGCTTCGAAGGCTTTGTCAGGTGGACTGACTTGATAAAGCGACAGCCAGGTCCTCCCCGGTTCTTGAACCAATCTGACTGTCGCCAGGTCCTTTTCTTCCAGACCTACGGCGCGAGCGATCAACCTAAGCGCGGACGGTTCGATCATTTCCCGCCGAACTGCGGTTAGAGAAGGGAGGGAGTCCCTAACGAAAGGTGACTCCGCTCCCAAGGCCAAGATGCTCTCCCTGATCCATCTTTCCGGAGCTGTTGTCGACGAAGTCTGCGCGAACATCCGAAACCCCAAACCGACCAATAACAGAAATAGAAGGAGTAGTGAGGCTCCGCGCATGGGCGCAACCTGCTCCACCTCCAACCTCTCGCCAAGGCCAAAACTGCGTTCCAATCGGAACTTCAGATGCGTCAGAGCTTCAACCCCTCCCGAACCGACCGCACCCCTTTTACCATATTCCCAAGCTTCTGCTTCGCCGCCCAGCGCGCGGTTTGCGAGAGGCCGCAGTCGGGGGCGAAGGCGAGCTTCTCCGGTGGCGCGTGCTTGAGGCAGGCGCGGACGTGCGCGGCGATGTCTTCCGGCGTTTCGATGTAGTAGCTCTTCACGTCCACGATGCCCACGGCGGCGATGTGCCGCTTCGCGATTTCGGCGATGACTTCCAATTCCGCAAACTCCCGGCTCGCCATCTCGACGTGGATTTCGTCCGCGAGCATGTCCAAGAACGCCGGGAACATCGGCGCGTATCGGCGCGGCCCGACGGCGCGGCCCTTGTAGTTCCCGAAGCACAGGTGCGTGCTGAGGTGGCACTTGCCCGCGACCGCCTCGACGGTGCGGTTGAAGATGTTCACGAAACGCTTCGGGTCTTCACGATGCGCGTAGCAGCTCATGCTCGGCTCATCCACGCAAATCTCCGTGCAGCCCGCGCGCACCAGCGCCTCCAGCTCTGCGCGCACCAGCGGCAGCAGCGCCTCGGTCAGCTCCCAGCGGTTCTTGTATTGGTCGTTCGGCAGCAGGCGGCCGCTCAGGGTGTAAGGGCCGGGAACACTGGCCTTCAGCGTGATTGCCGATTGCCGATTGCCGGTTGCCGATTGGGCGATCCGCTTCAACCGCTCGAAGTCTTCCACCGCGCCCAGCCCGCGAGGCGCGCGCAGTTCGCCGACGACCTTGTGTTTGCCGCGCTGATCGTGCGCAGGCGGACCGAAGCGGCGCGGCGGCGCGCTCTCCAGTTCGATGCCCTCGATGAAGCCGTAGAAGCTCAGGTTGAAATCGAGCCGCGTCTGCTCGCCGTCGGTGATGACATCAAGGCCGGCGTCGAGTTGGTCCTTCACCGCGATGGCGACGGCGTCGTCCACCATCTCCGCGCGGTCCGCGTCGCCGAACTGGCCGAGGTTCTGGCAGGCAAATTCCAGCCAGCCCGGAAACGGGTAGCTGCCGATGACGGTGGTGCGGAGTGGGGAAGGCATGAGAGATGAAGTATGAGGTATGAAACGCAGGCGTCAGTCGCGTGAACTCTTGATGATGCTGGCGAAGATGGCCATGAGCTCGTCGGCTTCCTGAAGCAAGGGGCCGAGGCGCTCTGGTTTCACCGTCCCGCTTTCGGCAAGCAGCTCAAACCAGAGAATCGTTTCCTCCAGTTCCTTCTGGCAGTCGCCGAGCTTGGCGATGAACTCTGCACGTGAACGGGCGCGGTAAGCCTCACGGTAGTTCGCTGCGACAGAAGTCCCGGAACGGAACACTTGGTCACCAAGGATGCGTCCTGGACGTGTGTCCGGCAGTTCCCCACACATCGTGATGACACGCAGCGCGAACTTCTTGGTCCGCAACCGCAAGTCCTGTCTGGGCCTTTCATCACTCATACCTCATGCCTCATGCCTTTAGTCGAAGATGATGGTTCGATTGCCGCAAAGACACACCCGGTCCTCGAAGACGAGTTTCAGCGCGCGGGCCAGGACGATCTGCTCCACATCGTGCCCCGCCTGGGCAAGGTCCTGCGGCGTGTGGGTATGGTCCACCGGGATGACCTGCTGGACGATGATGGGTCCCTCGTCAAGGTGGTCGGTGACGAAGTGCGCCGTGGCCCCGATGACCTTCACGCCGCGCTGGAACGCCTGATGATACGGCTTCGCCCCGGCAAACGCCGGCAGGAACGAGTGGTGGATGTTGATGATGCGCGAGGGAAACCGGCCGACAAAACCCGGAGTGAGTATGCGCATGTATTTCGCCAGCACGAGAAACTCCGGCTGGTAGCCGTCCACGATGCGTTGCAGGCCCGCCTCATGTGACTCGCGCCCACCATCCCCGTGACCGAGGAAATGAAACGGCAGGCCGAACTTCGCGACGAGCGATGCCAGCGACTCATGGTTGCTCACCACGGCGAGCAACCGCGCGTTGAGCTCGCCGAACTCGTGCCGCACCAGCAGGTCGGCCAGGCAGTGGTGCTCCTTCGAGGCGAAGACGACGATGCGCTTGGGTGCCAGGTCGGAAAGCCGGACATCGGCGTCGTCCGACAGCACGGCGCGAACCTCGTTCAGCAAGGGCCCGGCCTCGACCACGCCGTCGAACTCCGTTCGCATGTAGAAGCGCGCCATCCCGGGATCGACGAACTCCTGATTGCCCACGATGTTAAGGCCCCGCTTGAACAGGACGCCGGTGATGCCGTGCACGAGCCCCGGACGGTCCGCACATTCAACCAGTAAAACGCGTGAGTTCATTGAATCCCCTGTTTCTCGTAAAGTTTTGCCAGCCGCCGCGCATGTTCATCATAGGCGGCCTCGAACAACTCCGTGGCCCTCGCGGCTCCGACGACGGCTCCCGCGGTCAAAACCTTCGGCGGCTGGCCGGCCTGCGTGAGCCGGGCGGCGACCTCGGCCTTGAGCGAATTCACCAGCGCACAGCCACCGATGGTGGAGCCGGGAGCCACCGGCGTGTCGAGGCCGGGCACCCGCACCATCGCGTCGCCCACGGGCGCGCCGGTGTCGAGCACGAGATCGGCAAAGTCCTGAAGCTTCTTTCCACTCGCGTGCCGGCTCGTGCTCGCCTCGCTGTGCGCGCGGCTGATGATGGCCACGACGCGCACGCCGCGCTTGCGAAACTGCTCGGCCATCTCGACGGGCACGACGTTGCAGCCGGACGAGGACGCGACGAGCGCGCAATCCTGCGGCGAAAGATCAAAGTTGCGGAGGATGCGCTCGGCGAGGCCCGAAACGTTTTCGAGGAACATCGCCTGCCGCTGTCCGTTCGCGCCGACGACGAGGTTGTGAAACGACAGCGACAGCTCGACGATGGGATTGAAGCCCGGGAACGACCCGTAGCGCGGCCACATCTCCTCGACGAGGATGCGGCTGTGCCCGGAGCCGAAGAGGTGCACCATGCGCCCCGCCAGAATCGTCTCCGCAAACCATCCGGCCGCCTGCTGGATGGCGGGCGTCTGCTGCTCCACGACGTCGAGCAGTGCGTGGCAGCGTTGGAGGTAGTCGCGGGTCAGGGAGTGCGGCTGCATTGCTGGAATGGTTATTATCAGACCGGGCCCGGGTGTGGATAGTGCCGAAGACTTTCCGGCATGGAGAAAACTGTTTTGGTTGAAAAATCCGGCATGAGCTTCGGCGGTCAATCCCGGGCGGGATTGAATCCCAGCGTGTTCGCCGCCGAGCCGTAGGCACCGGCATAACCACCGAGCCCGGCGTGGAGAATTTTCGCCTGATGGCCGCCGGCCTGCCATTCGTAGTGGCGCACGTAGCGCTCCAGCGGGACGAACAGCGCGTCGCCCGCGCGCGCGATGCCGCCGCCAATGATGACGGCGTCCGGATCAAGAACGTTGATGAGCGAGCCGATGGTGCATCCCAGCGCGCGCACGGACCGGTCCCAGATCTTCTTTGCCGCCTCGTCGCCCTGCACGGCGGCGGCCACCAGTTCGTGCGTGCTGGCAAAGCGGCCCCTGGTGCGCTCGGAGATGAACTTGTTGCCCATGAAGTGCTCCAGAGAGCCGGGCGTGTTGAAGTCGTCGCGGGAACCGCTCCAATCCACCGTGACGTGCCCGAGGTGTCCCGCGCGCCCGATCGCACCGCGCAACAGGTGGCCGTCCACCATCGCCGCGCCGCCCACGCCCGTGCCGAGCGTGAAGAGCATCACGTTGCGCAGGCCGCGCGCCGCACCATGCCAGACCTCGCCCAGCAGGGCGGCGTGCGCATCGTTGAGAACCGGAACCGGCCGGGGAGAAGCGAGATAATCCGTCCAGTCGAGCCGCTCCAGCCCGATCAACCGTCCTGGCATCACGGCGATGCTGCGCGCGTCCTTCGCCGCCAGCCCCGGCGCGGAAAGGCCGATGCCGGCGGGTTCACCCAGATCGCGTCGCCACGCGCGGACCAGCGTGCGGATTTTCTCCGCCCATTCCATGTCACGATCCACAAACGCCACGCTGCGCTGGCGGAGCTTCTCGCCCTCCCTCGTCACGGCGACGGCCTTGATGCTGGTGCCACCGAGGTCGAGGCCGAGGAAGTAGTTGAAAGTTGAAGGTTGAGAGTTGAGAGGCGGGCGCGCCGTTTTGCGAGCGCCCGCCTTTTGCCTTTTGCCTTTTGCCCTTTGCCTTTCAACCATGCTGTCCCTCGCTCACACACCACCCGCCGTCCACCGCCAGCACCTGCCCGGTGGCGAATTTGGAATCATCGCTCATGAAGAAGACGGCGGCGGCATCCAGATCCTCCGGCCGGCCGATGCGCCCGCCGTCAAGCGGCTGCTTGGTGCGGATGAAATCGAGAATCGCCGGGTCGGTCTGCGCGCGGGTGGACATGGGCGTCGCCACGAGCGCGGGGGCGAGGACGTTGAAGCGGACGCAGTCCTTCGCGTAGTGCGCGGCGGCGGCCTGCGTGAGGCCGATGATGCCGGCCTTGGCCGTGGCGTAGGCGTGCGTGGCAAAAAAATGCGGTGACGGCGACCAGCCCAGCACACTGCCCATGTTCAGGACGCTGCCCCCCCTGCCCTGCGCGAGAAACTGCCGCACGGCCGCGCGGTTCGACCAAAGCAGGGAGGTGAGGTTTTCGTTCAGCGTGAACTGCCAGCCCTCATCCGTGAGTTCGTGCAACGCGCCGTCACCCTGCTTGCGTCCGCTACCACCCGCGACGTGGTAAAGCCCGTGAAAACCGTCCAGCTTTTCAGCCGCGAGGGCGATGGCCCGGGTGGCGGTGTCCGGCTGCATGGCGTCGGCCGCCAGCCCGACCACACTGGAACCCAGCTCGCATTCGACGGCCCGGACCTTGTCCGTGCTGCGTCCGACAACCACCACGCGCGCGCCTTCCCGCACGAACGCCTTCGTCGCCGAGAGGCCGAGCCCGCTGGTGCCACCGATCACAACGAGAACTTTTCCACTGAGCTTGCTCACGCGGGGTGCATAGCAAGCTCGGGCGCGCGAGGCGAGCTTTCTGCGCGACGCGGACGCCCCTGCCCGCTACAGTCCGCGCGTGTCCGAGAGCCTGGTCGTCAACGAGATTTACCTGAGCCTGCAAGGGGAGAGCACCTTTGCCGGGCTGCCGTGCGTTTTCATCCGGCTCACGGCGTGCAACCTCCGCTGCTCCTACTGCGACACGGCGTATGCGTTCACCGAAGGGAAGCGGCGTCCGCTGGCGGAAATCCTCGCGGAGGTGGAGCGGCTGGCAGCGAGCTATCAGGGGCCAGCGGGCGGCGGGCGGCGGTTGCCCTTGGTGGAACTCACCGGCGGAGAGCCCCTGCTCCAGCCCGGCGCGCTCCCGCTCATGAAGCAGCTCTGCGACGCCGGCTTCACCGTGCTGCTGGAGACCAGCGGCGCGCTGGACATCGCGCCCGTGGATGCACGCGTGCGGCGCATCATGGATTTGAAATGCCCCGGCAGCGGCGAGGTGGAGCGCAACCGCTGGGAAAACTTGAAACACCTGAAGGCAACCGACGAAATCAAGTTCGTCATCGGCACCGCGGAAGACTACGCGTGGATGAAGGAGCAGATCACGAGTCATCAGCTCGCGACCGTCTGCCCCCTGCTCTGCTCGTGGGTCACGCCGCTGCAACCGCACCAGCGGGACAAGGTCTTGAAGCCCGTGCCCGCCGGCCAGACGCCCATCACGCGGCTGGATTTGGTCGAACGCATCATCGCCGACGCGCTGCCCGTGCGCTTCCAGTTGCAGATGCACAAGATCGTGTGGGCCCCGGACCAGCGAGGCGTTTAGTGAAATCCAAAACCGCGCAAACCCTCGCCCGCCTGCGCGACTACGAGTCGCGGAACGTCACCTTCATGGAGGCGGACGGCTCGTGGCCCATCGTCTGGACGCGTGCGCGCGGCGTGAACGTCTGGGACGCGGAGGGCCGGAAGTATCTGGACCTCACCGCTGCTTTCGGCGTCGCGGCGGCGGGGCACGCGAACCCGCGCGTCGTTCGCGCCGGCCAGCGCCAGATGGCCACGCTCCTGCACGCGATGGGCGACGTGCATCCCCACCCGTTGAAGGCGGCGCTCGCAAGAGAGTTGTCGCGACTGACGTTTGAGCGCTGGCCCGTAGCCGCCGAGGTGAGGAGGCGGAAGGCTGCGAACACCAAGCCTGTCCGCCTTTCCACCCCGGCGGCCGGGGGCAAAACCATCTTCTGCAACTCCGGTTTCGAGGCCGTGGAGGCCGCGTTGAAGACGGCCACGCTGGCCACCGGCAAACGCGGGGTCATTGCATTCACCGGCGCGTATCACGGGCTGGGCTACGGTGCGCTCAATGTCACGCACCGCGAGCACTTCCGCAGCCCGTTCCGCTCGCAGCTCCGCGAGTTCGGACACTTCCTGCCGTTCCCCGTAGCCGCCGACGTAAGGAGGCGGAAGGCAGCGGAGGCCGAACAGCTCCGCCTCCTCACCTCGGCGGCTACGAAGCTCTTCCGCCGCGAACGCATCGGCGCGATTCTCGTCGAGCCCGTGCAGGCGCGCGGCGGCATCCGCATTCCGCCGCCGGCCTTCCTGCCGCTGCTGCGCCGGCTCTGCGACGAACACGGCGCGCTGCTCATCCTCGACGAGATTTACACCGGATTCGGGCGCACGGGGAAATGGTTCGCCTGCGAGCACAGCGGCGTGACACCGGACGTGATCTGTCTCGGCAAGGCGCTCACCGGCGGCTTCCCGCTTTCGGCCTGCGTGGGCCGCGCGGACGTGATGGACGCGGCGTGGCCGGCCTCGACCGGCGAGGCGATCCACACGAGCACCTTCCTCGGCCACCCGGTCGGCTGCGCGATGGCCCTGGCGAACATTGCGGAGATTCGACGGCTGAAACTCGTCGAGCGCACTGCGCGCCTGGGCGAATGGCTGCTGGGGGAGTTGTTCAAAGTTCAAAATTCAAAGTTCAAAGTCGCGTGCCGTGCGCGCGGGCTTGGTTTGATGGCCGGAGTTGAATTGCTTCACGCCGACGGCTCTCCGGCCACGGCCGGGTCGCTCACGGTCATCAAGCGGCTGCTCCATCGTGGCTTCATCTTTCTGCCCGAGGGTGAGCACGCAAACGTCATCGGTTTCACCCCGCCGCTCACCATCACGGAAGCCCAGCTCCGACGCGCGGTGCGTGCGCTGGCGGAGGAACTCGCCGCCCTGCCATGACGCTCACCGAGATGCGCGAAATCCTGAAGACGCGCGACCTTCAGCTCACGAAATCGCTCGGGCAAAACTTCCTGCACGACGGCAACCAGCTGCGGCGCATCGCGGCTGCGGCGGAGCTTTCCGCCACGGACAAGGTGCTTGAAATCGGCCCGGGCCTCGGCCCGCTGACGGAGCTGCTCCTCGCCAGCGGAGCGCCCGTGCTGGCCATCGAGAAGGACGGACGCCTCGCCACCTTTCTCCGCGAACGCTTTGCGAGCCGGCCGGACTTCACGCTGCTGCACGATGACGCGCTGGCCTATCTTCAGCGCAGTGCTTCCGCCGCCCTTCCAGACGCAGGCGTTCAGGACTGGTCCGGCTGGAAACTCGTCGCCAACCTCCCCTACTCCGTCGCCTCCCCCATCCTGGTCGAGCTGGCCCTGCATCCGCGCGGACCGGAGCGCATGGTGGTCACGCTCCAGCTCGAAGTCGCGCGGCGCATCGCCGCCGCGCCGGACACGGACGATTACGGCCTGCTCACGCTGCTGCTGGGGCTGCGCTACCAGCCCGGCGGGCTCTTCAAGATTCCCGCGTCGTGCTTCTTCCCCGCACCGGACGTGGAATCCGGCTGCATCACCCTCACCCGCCGCACGCCGCCGTTGCTCGACGAGCGGCAGTCGGGCGTTTTCGTCCGCGTCGTCAAACGCGCCTTCTCCCAGCGGCGGAAGATGATGCTCAAGCTGCTCAGGGCCGACTGGCCAGAGGATCAGTTGCAGGCCGCGTTTGCCAGCCTCGGCATCTCCCCGCAGGAGCGCGCCGAAAAGGTGGGCTTGGAACAATTCATCCGTTTGACCACACTGCTTGCCAGATGAGTGATGAAATCTTCGACGTGGTCGACAACCGCGACCGGGTCATCGGCCGGCAGAGCCGGCGCGAAGTGCACAGGCTCGGCCTGAAACACCGCGCGGTGCATGTGCTCGTGTTCAACACACGCGGCGAGGTTTACCTCCAGAAGCGCTCTTTCAAAAAGGACACCTTTCCCGGCGCGTGGGATTCCTCCGCCTCCGGCCACGTGGACTCCGGCGAGACCTACGACGCCTGCGCCGTGCGCGAAGTGCGGGAGGAGATAGGACTCTTCCTGCACCGTTCGCCGAAGCGGCTCTTCAAAATCGAGGCCTGCGAGCAGACGGGCTGCGAGTTCGTCTGGGTGTATCGCAGCGAGTCCGACGGCCCGTTCCGCCTGAACCCCGACGAGCTGGAGTGCGGCGCGTTCTTCAAGGCCGACCATATCAACCGCTGGATGGCCGAGCGCCCGCGCGACTTCGCGGATTCGTTCCGGCTGGTCTGGAAATACTTCCTCCACCCGCCGCAGCCCAAGCCCAGGCCCGTCGCCAAGGCGGCAAAAGTTGCGAAACAAAAAGCGACCCAGCTCAAGCCGGCCGCGCGCTCTCCGAAGCGCAGGCTCCCGAAGGCAATCAAAGCCCGGCGGGTGGCCAGGCCATCGCGTCGCAAGCCGGCGGCAAAAGCCCGGAAATCACGGAGGCGCTGAAAAGCGTCTGCCATCCGCGCGCGCGATTCCAGGTTCAGTCCGGTTCCGCCGGCATCTCGAACGGATTCCATCCGCTGCGTTCGAATCTGCCCTCCGCCGGCACGAGCTTGCGTAGAATCGTGGCCGTCGCAGCCCGCGCGAGCGAACCATCGCCCTGCCACAGTCCGAGCGCGGCCTGGTCCTGTGACCACGCGCAGTTGGCGGCATACGCCAGCGTCGGAATGCTCTGCGCCAGGTGGTGCCACGTCGTCATCAACAGGCCGCTGTTGGTGGTGACGGCGGCCTTGGCCAGAGTGCGGATGTTCGCCTGCGAATTCCACGGACACGCCAGCGTTTCGAAGCCGTGCCCGCGGAAATGCGCCAGCGTCGGCACTTCGCCCTTCGTCACGTCGTAGTGCCAGTCGGCGATCACGATCTTGTGTGACACGCGGTCGAGCGCCATGTGCGTCGGCAGCGTCGGCGTGCCGTTGGCTGCGAACCCGGCCGGCCATTTCCCGTGCTCCAGCAACGCGTCGCCCCACATGATGGCGCGCCGTCCGCGTTTCTCCAGATGGGCGGCGAGGTCGTTCAGATGGTCGGCGAAAAGCTGCACGCGGTCGGTCTGGCGGCAGCGGTCGCACGTCGCGTGTGAGTAGGCCTCGTCACAGCCGATGTGGAAGAACTGGCTCGGACCGGCGAAATCGATCAACTCGTCGCAGACACGGCGCAGCAGCTCCTGGGCACGCGGGTTGGTCAGGCACCAGGTCCAGCCGTCCGGCTCGAAGAGCGACGCCAGCCGGGGATTCTGATCGAGCACGACGTGCCGGCCGTGCCTGATGCGGCTGGCTGCGGCGTGGCCCCAGCAGTTGAACATGGGGATCACCTCCAAGCCCATGCTTCGTGCGATTTTGACCAGACCGCCCGCCTGCTCCTTGCTCCAGGCCCCGGGCCATGACAGTTCCTTCAGCGCATCGAGCCGCAGCATGCCCCAGAACTCCAGCACGACGTGCGTGAACTTGAAAAACGCGGCAAGGCGGAT
>JBAYGL010000042.1:0-17965 GCA_041666725.1 Limisphaerales bacterium | reverse complement strand
CCGCTCGAAGGGCGAGGTGTGATACGCACCCGCCACATGCGAGAGATGGTGCCATGCGTAGTGAAACCGTGCGTCGGGGAAGAGCGCCCTGGCCTTGAGCGTGTAGTGCCCGCTCCACGACTCGGGAACCAGCCGACCTAACAGGCGGAAAGCGCTGCCGCCGGTTCGTGTTATGTCGAACAGCCTTGCCTGCACCGGCTTCTCGGCGAACACGACGTCCGTGACGGCTTCCGGGCCGAGTCCCGCCGCCGCCAGACAGTCCGCAATCGCCAGATGGGGGAACGCACCGTCGTGCTTGGATCGCGAGAGCCGCTCCTCCTGCACCGAGGCGACGAGCCGCCCATCGACCAGCAGCGCGGCATTCGCGTCATGCCCGAGAAAACCGCCCACGCCAAGGGTTACGGAAGAAGGGTTCATGCAGTCACCACGCGCAAATAGTCCTGCGGCAAATGCCTTGCCGAAGCCGCGCGAGCGGCTCGTTGTCCCATTGCCTGCCATGCTGAACGGCAGTCCCATGCTGAACGCAAAGAGTCAGCCAGCAACGGAACCGATGGTGCCGGGCAAAGCCAGCCGTTGTCGCCATGTTCGATCCACTCTCCAGCACCACCGACCAAAGTTGCCAAAACCGGGCGTTCACAAAGCATGGCCTCGGGAATGGTCATCGGCACGCCCTCCTCCAAGGCGGGCGAAAGCAGGCAGTGATTTTGAGCCCAAACCTCGCGCAGGGAATCCACGAATCCGTGGAAATGCACCCGTGAGGCAAGACCAAGATGCCGAGCAGTGTCACGGAGTAATTTCTCATCTGCGCCACTGCCGTAAAGATGCAGTTCCCAGTCCGGCTCGTGCCCCAGAGATTCCGCCAGCGCGTGCAGCAAAGGTCCCAGGCCTTTCACATGCTCAAGTCGTCCCACGGTCGCGAACCGCCACGGCTGGTTTTGCGGCCACGGGGCAACGTCCGCCGGCTGCCAGCGCAGCGGCGTCTGCACCACCGAGGCATTGGGCAGAGCGCTGAGCAGATGGCGGCGGGTGGCGGCGAGATTCCGGTCAGAAAGAAAGAACACTGCGTCCGCTGCGGCGCACACGTTTTGAGCCGTCTCGTAGGCAGCTTCGGGCAGATAGGGTTGCTCGATTTGAAGGTTGGCGATGAACCGAAAGCGCCTGCGGGTGGCGGATATCCATTCCATCCATGTGGTTGTGAAGGCCAGCTCGTAGGTTCCTCCGCAACTGAACACCACCAGGTCGGGGCGGAAGCTGTCGAGTGCCTCCACCACAGTGTCTCTGGCGCCCATTTTTTTTTGCAGGCGGAGAACTTGCCGCCGCAAAAAGGACGGCATCGGACCGGGAGCGTATAAAGGCAGATGACGGGCCCCACGCGCAAGCAGGGCTTTGACGCGCGGATGGGCGGCGACCATGTCGGTGACTCCGATCAGCAGTTGGTCCCCTCGCGCCGCAGCGGCCTCCGCCGCCGCAGTCCAGACCGCATCGGCACCGCCCCACGGGTGGGTGAGTATCGTGGATATGAAGGCTGTCCTCACCAAACGATGTGTTGTAGCATCAACCGCGAACCGCAAGCCTCCGCCAGTTGGGGGGCACAACATCCCGTCCGTCCAAATCGGTGCTGGAAAACCACGGCTCGGGCGCGATGACCAGCTTGTCAGGCGAGGGGTTGAGCCAGGCCGCCCACCAGGAGAAGGTGCTGTTGGCGATTGCGATGTGCTCGCACAGGCTCATCAGCCGGAGCTTGTCCCACGGGTGCCACGGTTGGACGCACCGCACGAACTCGTGCGGCCCCGGCGGCTGAAACTCCCTCGCCACCGCCTCGATGTCGTCGGAGAAGACATAGAAAGTCGCGTTGGGACTGCGTTCCCGCAGCAGCCTGGCCGCCCGGTGATAGTAGTCGAGATCAATGACCCCGATGTCCTTCGCGAAGGTGGCGTTGCGAACATAGTCGCCCCGACGGAAGTGGATCGCAGCGGACGGGCCGGAGCGGATGCGTTCCGCCATCGCGTCCACCTCCGGCAACGGCGGGTAGCGATGGCTGAAGTGGAGGCGCAGCAGGCTGGCCACCGGAGCGAAGAACCGCTCCGACTGGAACATCCCACCCAGGCAGGTGTTGTCCGGCTGCTGGAAAAACTCCGGATAAAAAGCAAACGTCGGCGCAGTGTGCGGGTTCGCCCCGGACGTTTCCAGTCGCCGCACATATTGACGCAACCGCAACGCCCGGGCGACGGAGATGGACCAGCGCTCCATGGCGGAGAGCTGGAATCCATGCACCCGGTCAATCTCCTCCTCCGTGGCGAACTGCTCGGTGATGTTGAAGCAGCTCAAGGCGTAGCGGTTGTGCGCCTCGAAGGCGGGGTCGTGCTTGAACCAGCGCACATCCAGCTTCAGCACGGTGCGCCGGTGCTCCGCCAGCGCCAGACCAGCCGCGTATTGGAACATCTGGTTGCCCAGGCCGCCCGTGAGTCGGGAGATGATCATGGCGCAGGGTTGTGCAGCGACCGCCGGCCGGCCGGAAACGGCTCGCGGGTGTTGGAAGTCCTCGTCACCCGGCGGGCGGCGGCGGTGAAGTCAGCCCCCCATGTTCGCCCGGCACTCCGGATGCCCGGCGAATTTGCCAGTCGTTGACCACCACGGTCGGATGCACCCAAGTCCATCATACGGGGGCAATGCGGATGATGTCCTCGTCCACCTCAACGCTGGCCTCCGGGCGATGCCGGGCGACGAGCGCACGAAGCTGCTCGATGGTTGGATAGCCGTCGCTTCCCACAAAAAACCTGGCGTCATCAACCAGGATCACATCCCGGCGCGGCGGCCGCTGCAGGAGGTAATTCAACTCTTCGCAGACGGGCGTGTCCTTCTCCGAGCGGGCGGAGGGGCCGGAACAAAAGTGGCCGTCGAGCCAGTAAAGCGTGGGCTGGTCAAGCCCGGCGGCGATGCGCGGCAGGATGACGGCGCTGTCGCCGAGGTGCAGGTGGATGTGGGGCAGATGGGCGAATTCACCCTTGACGAAATGGTGGAGGCCCTCCGCCAGCTCGATGCTGTGGATTTCAGCGAACTGCCGCCGCAGGGCGAAGAGGGTGTCCCCGTAAAATGTCCCCGTCTCGACCAGCACGGTCGTCCGCCACCGGGCCGCATACTGCCGGATCACTGCGTGCTTGATGCAGCCGGGCGGGGGCGGGGGACAGCCCTGCCTGCGCCATTCGGCCCGCTCGCGGCGCATTCTGGCAGCGAACCGCCAGTCCCGCCGGAAATTGCGCAGGGGGTAATACAACCCCACCAGCCTCAACAGGCGGGAGAGGGCGTGGACGATTTCCTTCATATAAGTCCTTTCATGCCGGCAACACTTCGGTGCGCATGGAGTTCAAGACCGTCCCCACGCCGGAGGTGGCCTGGCAGTAGCCCTGCGCCTCGGCGCTGGTGATATCGATCCGGCTCGCCACAAATTGCTGGAGCGCACGTTCGTTCTGGCTGAGTCCGACCACCACGGAGTAGGCCCCCGCCTCCAGTGCAACGCGATCCTGGGTGAACACGGCTTCGTAGTTTCCCGGGACATAGTCCTTTGGCGGCAGCCAGACCGTCTGGACGGGGCTGCCATCGGCGCTGACCAACCCGACTGCGACCACGAAATCCGCCTGAGGGCGGACCACTTTGAAAGCCACCCGCACCCGCCAGGGCTGCCCGACGGCGAACGCGGATGGATGCTGCCCGTCGAGGGTTTCCACCGTCACGCCGGTCGCGAAGGCGCGGTCCGCCAACTCAGGCGGCGGGGGCGGCACGGCCGTCGGCAGGGGGCCGGAAAGGGCTTGATGATAGGCTTCGAGCACCTTTGCGCACGGCCCTGTGGTTTGCACACGACCGCCGGCCATGAACACCGCCGTGGAGCAAAGCTGCCGGATGGACTGCAGGTTGTGGCTGACGAACAACACGGTGCGCCCCTCGCGACGGGACACCGCCTCCATCTTGCCAATGCACTTCTTTTGGAATGCCACGTCTCCCACCGCCAGCACCTCGTCCACGATGAGGATTTCCGGCTCCAAATGCGCCGCCACGGCGAAGGCCAGCCTCACATACATCCCGCTGCTGTAGCGCTTCACGGGCGTGTCCAAAAACTTTTCGATCTCGGAGAAGGCGACGATCTCGTCGAACTTGCGGTCTATCTCCGCCTTGCGCATCCCGAGGATGGTGCCGTTGAGGTAGATGTTCTCGCGGCCCGTCAGCTCGGGGTGGAAGCCCGTGCCCACCTCCAGCAGGCTCGCGACGCGGCCATGCACTTCCACGCGCCCGCTCGTGGGCTCGGTGATGCGGCTCAGGATCTTCAACAGCGTCGACTTGCCCGCGCCATTGCGGCCGATGATGCCAACGACCTCGCCCTTCTTGATGTCGAAGGAAACGTCGCGCAGCGCGTAGAGCACATCGTCGGGGGTGGCCCCGGTTTCGCGGCCCTGCCGGTCCAGCGGATCGTCGTTGAAATCGCTCAGCTTGTGAAGCTGCCGGTAGTTCTCAAACGGTGACTTGAGCCACGACGTCAGCGTGCCCACGAACGTGTCCGGAACCTGCTCCTTCCGGCCGATGCGGTAGCGCTTGGAGAGGTTCTGAACGGAGATGGCGATGTCAGACATTGCAGAAGCAGGGAGCGGGGAGCCGGGAGCGCGGGGGCTACGGTTTCAGGCGGCGGCGGAACGCCAGGATCATTTTGCTTTGCTCCTCCAGCTCGTTGAGCAGGCCGGTAACATCCATCGTGCCGAGATACCCCTCCCGTTTGAACAGTAGCAGCATGTTCGCCACCTCGAAAACGGAACGGCGGGCGAAGTTCAGGAAGCTGGCGAAGTCCGCGTCGGAGTTGCTGCCGGAACCTTCCGCGATGTTGTTGGTGATGCTCAAAGTCGCGCCCCGCAACTGCTCGGCAAAACGGAAGAGTTTCCGGGTTTCCAAATCATCGGCCAGCTTGAAGAGCTGCCCGCTCACCGCAGCGCCGCGATTCCAAATCTCCAGGTCTTGAAAGCGGAACTGCTTGTCTCGCATGGCTGGCTCGATCTATGGCTCCCCGCTCCCTGCTCCGCGCTATTTCAGGCCAAGTCCGCGAAAGTGCGCTCCATGCGACGGAAGTAGAAGCCCCCGCCCAGGAACAGGCCGGCGGCGGACAGCGCGCCAACGCCGATCCACGTCCAGGGCATGGGGTTGGTGTTCAGCAGCGCGGCGCGGAAGCCCTCGATGACGCCCACCATCGGGTTGACGGCGTAAGCCAGCTGCCATTCCGCCGGGATCAGGCTGGCGGGATACACGACGGGGGCTGCATACATCAGCAGTTGCACGCCGAATCCCATGCCGTAGCGGATGTCGCGATATTGCACGGACAGCGCGCTCAACCACATCCCCGCGCCGCTGGCAGTCGCCGCCATGATGACCACGAGCAACGGCAGGAACACCACGTTCGCCGTCGGCACCTGGCGATACCACACCATCAGCAGCGCCAGCACGACAAGGGCGATGGCAAAATCCAGCAGCTTCGACACCACGCCGACCAGCGGGAGGATCAGGCGCGGAAAATACACCTTTGAGAGCATCGACTGGCCGGCGGCGAGGCTGCCGCTGGAATCGCCGAGCGAGTTGGCGAAGTAGCTCCACGGCACCATCGCGGCGAAGCTGAAGAGCGCGTAGGGCGCGCCGTCGGAGGACACCTTCGCCAGCCGGCCGAAGACGATGGTGAACACCAGCATCGAGAACAGCGGTTGAACCACCGCCCAGCCGATGCCCAGCACGGACTGCGAGTAGCGCACCTTGATGTCCCGCCAGACCAGAAAATAAAACAGGTCGCGGTAGTGCAGGAGTTCGCGCCAGTTGATCATCTGCCAGCCATGGCTGCCCTCGATGACAAGGTGCGGCTCGGCGCGCGGGCTGGGAGCGGTGACGGTCGTTTCCATCGGCTAGTAGTTCAGGCGGTAAAAGAGATTCAGCACGACCTCGTTCTCAAAGTGGATCAGCCCCTGCTCGTTCCGCCACCATTCGGCCAGCGTGTAATCCGGCACCGGCACCGCGCGGACGTGAACCGCCACCCCGGACGAACGCAACGCCCGGTCGAGGCACCACTTCACCCGTCGGGTCTGAAACTGCTCGGTGACCACGGTCAACGAACGGACCCGGTTCTCCTTCACCCAGATGGCGACAGCCTGCGCAGCAGCGTTGGCATTGGGCACACCCTGGCCGAGGATGAGGAAATCCCGCTCTGGCACGCCGGCCTCCCGGAACAGCCGCCGGTTCATTTCGTCGTATGGGGTGGTCAAACCAAGCCGATCCGTGGGACGCGGCATTCCACCGACCGTCACCACTTTGGAAGCAAGGCCCTCCCGATAAAGCCGCGCAGCTTCGAGCATCGGTTGGCCGGACACCAGCGGCAGGGCTATGATGACGCCCGTCCGCACGGGCGGATCGTCCACTACCCACGCCCGCGCCAGTCCTCGCAAAACCGGTGCCTTGCAAAGCCACGCGAGCACCAACAACACAAGCAAGCCACTCAAACCCAGCCCAACACGCCGCCACTGAGGGCATGTCCGTCTGGACGCGCCTGCCACCGGAACACGCCCCCCGGCGTGGTTCGCATCTGGACTGGCGGCTAGCGGAGGCGACGACACGAAACACAAATATCAACTCCGGAAAAAATACAACGCCGACTTGATGATCTCGTTCTGGAACGTGATGACGCCGTCCTCGTGTTGCCACCAGTTTTCGGGCGAGTAGTCGCTCATTGGAACAGCCTGCACCCGCGTCTCGATGCCGGTGTCGGAGAATACCTTGCGGAAATACCAGCTCACCCGGCGCGTGTGGAAATAATTCGTCGGGATGAGCAGCCGCTTCACGCCGCTCTTGACCGCCCAGTCACGGAGCGCGCGCGCCTCCTCCGCCGTGCTCGTCTCGCCCCGGCCCACCAGCACGATTTTATCCTCCGGCACGCGTTCGCTCAACAACACCGCACGCAGCAGACGGGTTTCCCCCGAAACCGTTTCTCCCCGCTCCCGTTCCTCCGGCCCCAGCCCCACATCCATGAAGGCAATGCGGGGAGCAACGCCCGCGTGATAGAGCCGCGCCGCCGCGAAGGTGCGGAACTGCGCCCCGCCGCCCAGCACGGCAATGGCATCTGCCTGCGCCGGGGTGTCATCCACAATCCAGAGCCGCGCGGCACCTGTCAGCAGCGGCGCGCGCAAGAGAAAGCAAACCAGCAGGCCCGCCGCCAGGCCCATGACCAGCAACACCAACCGTCGCCGGCTGCTGAACCCACCCAGCGGCCCGGTGGCTGGCGGTGACTGTGTTTCCATGTCGGCCACAGAAAAGAATCAATTCCGCCCCGAGCGCTTCAGCCACGACTGGTGGATCTCCTGAAACGTCGTCTTCAAATCCTTCGTGATGCCCCAGCCGGGATAGTGCGCCTTCATCTTCTCCAGGTTGGAGATGTAGCAGATGTGGTCACCCGCCCGGTTTTGATCCACGTATTCATGGCGCATCGGCTGGCCCGAGATGGATGCGATGAGATCGAAGGCTTCCAGGATGGAAATGGAGTTCTCGCGGCCACCGCCGATGTTATAGACCTCGCCCCGGCGCGGGGCCTCGATGAAGCGCTGCATGAACGCCACGACGTCGTGGCTGTGAATGTTATCGCGCACCTGCTTGCCCTTGTAGCCGAACACGCGGTAGGTGCGGCCTTCGAGGTTGCACTTGATGAGGTAGCTCAGGAAGCCGTGCAGCTCCACGCCGCTGTGATTGGGACCGGTGAGGCAGCCGCCGCGCAACGCGCAGGTGGGCATCCCGAAGTAACGGCCATACTCCTGCACCATCACGTCCGCCGCGACCTTCGACGCGCCAAAGAGCGAGTGCTTGCTCTGGTCAATGCGGAACGTCTCGCGGATGCCGTCACGGTAGGCGGGGTCGGCGTAATCCCACCGCTTGTCCAGCTCGGCGAGCGGAATCTCGTTGGGCGCGTCGCCATAGACCTTGTTCGTGCTCATGTGCACGAACGGCGACTCGGGACACGCCTGCCGCGCGGCCTCGAGGAAGTTCAGCGTGCCAACGGCGTTCACGTCGAAGTCGTCGAACGGCCGGCTTGCGGCGAGGTCGTGGCTCGGCTGCGCGGCGGTGTGAACGAGCGCGTCGGGCCGCAGTTCCTTGAGCAAGGCCAGCACGCCCGCGCGGTCGCGGATGTCCAGCTCGTGATGCTGGAAGCTGGGAAACTGCTCCTTCAGCCGGCGCGTGTTCCAGCGCGTGTCGCCGCCCGGACCGAAGAAGTCGGCGCGCATGTTGTTGTCCACGCCGTGGACGGTCCAGCCCTCGTGCGAGAAGTGCTCGACGACTTCCGAGCCGATGAGGCCCGAGGAACCGGTGACGAGAAGCTGCCTGGACATGGGCTGAAAATCAGCGGGCGGTGCGGTGCTCCAGATACCACCGCACGGTTTCGCGGAGTCCGGTCTCGAAGGAGTGCGCGGGCCGCCAGCCGAGTTCATTGCGCGCCTTCGTCGCGTCAATCGCATAGCGGCGGTCGTGGCCGGGACGGTCCTTCACAAAGGTGATCAGACGACGTGAATTGCCGCCGAGCTGCGGGGCGAGTTCATCCACGAGATCGCAGATGTGTTCCGCGATGCGGAGGTTCGGCCACTCGTTGCCGCCGCCGATGCAGTAGGTTTCGCCAACCCGGCCTGCGCGCAACACGCGCCACAACGCCTCGGCGTGGTCCGCTGCATGGAGCCAGTCGCGCACGTTCAAACCGTCGCCATAGACCGGAACGGGCTGGCGGGCCATCGCCTGGCTGATGACGACGGGGATGAGCTTCTCCGGGAACTGGCGCGGACCGTAAGTGTTCGAGCCATTGGTGATGACCACGGGCAGCCCGTAGGTCCGGTGATAAGACCGTGCGAGCAGATCGCCCGCGGCCTTGCTGGCGGAGTAAGGCGAGTTCGGCGCGTAGGGCGTGGTCTCCGTGAAGCGCCCCGTCGCGCCGAGGCTGCCGAAGACTTCGTCCGTGCTGACATGCACGAATCGGGTCTGGGGTCTGGGGTCTGGGGTCTGGGTCCAGGCGGCGCGGCAGGCTTCGAGGAGATTGAAGGTGCCGACGATGTTTGTGTGGATGAAATCAGCCGGCGCGGCAATCGAGCGGTCCACATGCGACTCAGCTGCGAGGTGAAGGACGTGGGTGATTTCATGCTCGCGCACGACGCGCGCGGTCGCGGCCGCGTCGCGCAGATCCACCCGCTCAAAGCGATACTTGGGATGCGCTGCGGCTGACGCGGCATTCTCAAGCCGTCCGGCATGGGTGAGACAGTCGAGGTTTACGACCCGTTTCACCTCGGGCCGGGCAATCACGTTGTCCAGCACATGGGAGCCGATGAAGCCGCAACCGCCGGTGACGAGCAGGTTCATTCGCAATCACGCCAGGTGCCCAAGCCGCCGGAACTCGCCGGCCACTCCGCTGAGGTAGCTTCGATATTCGCAGTCGGGCATCCCGCCCGCGAGCGCCTCGAACTGCGCGATGCCGATGAAGCCCCGCCGCAGCGCCGCCTCTTCCGGGCAGCCGATCTTGATGCCCTGCCGCTGCTCGATGGTCTGCACGTAGGAGGACGCCTCATGGAGGCTCGTGCTGGTGCCGGCGTCCAGCCACGCGAAGCCGCGGCTGAGGCGCGTGACCCGAAGTTTTCCCCGCCGCAGATACTCCCGGTTCACGTCCGTGATTTCGAGTTCGCCCCGCACCGACGGTTTGATGGTCCGGGCGATGGCGACGACCTCGTTGTCGTAGAGATAAACGCCCGGCACCGCGTAGTTGCTGCGGGGCTGCGCCGGCTTTTCCTCGAGCGAAACCGCCCTGCCCGTCGCATCAAATTCAACCACTCCGTAGCGGCCCGGGTCCTGCACATGATAGGCGAAGATGGTCGCGCCGTCCTTGAACCCCTCCACCGCGCGCGGAAACGCGTCGCCGCCGGAAAGAATCGTGTCCCCCAGGATGAGCGCCACCGGATCAGCGCCGATGAACGTGTCGGCAATATGGAACGCCTGCGCGATGCCCTCGGGCCTGGGTTGCTCGCGATATTCCAGCGAGACGCCCCACGCGCTGCCGTCGCCAAGGAACTGGCGAAAACGCGGCAGATCACGCGGCGTGGAGATGAGACACAGTTCACGGATGCCGCTGGCGATGAGCACCGTCAGCGGGTAATAGACCATCGGCTTGTCATACACCGCCTGGAGCTGCTTGCTCGCCACCAGGGTCAGCGGATAGAGCCGCGAACCCGCGCCGCCTGCGAGAATGATGCCTTTCACGAGTCGAACAGCTGGCGGGGCTTGATCACCTTCGCCGGATTGCCACCCACCACCACGTCGGGCGGAACGTCCTTCAAAACCGTGGACCGCGCGCCCACGACCGAACGGTCACCTATGCTGACACCCGGACCGACGAATGCATCCGTGGCGATCCACACCTCGTCACCCACGGCAACCGGCAGTGTCACCAGCGGAAAGCTGCGCCGCGTGTAATCGTGGGTCCCCGCGCACAAATGCGAATACTGGCTGACCGTCGAATGGCGGCCAATGGAGATGCGTGCGAGACAGTAAAGCACCACGGCATCGCCCACGACCGCGCCGTCGCCGAGCTGCAGGTTCCACGGCATCTCAATCCTCACGCTGGGCCGCACACAAACGCCCCGGCCCACGCGCGCGCCAAAACACCGCAGCAGCCAGCGCCGCCAGCCATGCCAGTTGTGGAACGACCACCGGAAGACAGTGCCCTGCACCAGCGACCACAACACGCGGCGGACGTTGACCCCGACCGGCCAGGGACTGGGCTGCGGGCAGATTCTTTCGTGATCTGGTGGCACAGGCCGTTTCCTTTCACTTCAGGGCAGGCTGCCGCCCTTGGTCGCGGACCGGAAGAATCCGGCCAGACCCTGCTGGCGCAACATGTTCAATTGTCCGTTTCGCGACACGGAGTCGGAAACCATCAGCCCGCCCTGCGGGCCCGGCGAAAAGTCATTTGCCCAGGAAGCGGATCAGCAGGGGCAGCAGGCCCCCCGCCCGGCGATGCCAGCTCTCCAGCTGCTTCACCCGCTGGATCACATGCTCGCGCTCCGCCGCCGGCGCATTGGCGGCGAGACGCTTGAGCCTCAGCAGCCGGTCGCCGCCGTTTTCAAGATGAGGCTCGATCTGTTCCTTCAGAAAGCCGCTGGCAAGCGCCCGCAGACCGGTCTCCGCTTCGTAGCGATCACAGCGGGAGGCGTTCCCGGCGCTGAGGCGCACGGCCCCGGTGCTGCGGAGGAATTTCAGCCCCTGGCTCGCCGAACCTTTGCTGATGTCCAGCCGGTCGGCGATGTCATCCAGGCTCAACGGCGTGGCGGAAATATAGAGCAGCCCGTAGATCTGCCCGATGGATTTCGGGAGGCCGACCACCTGCGACAACCCGACGAACAGGTCCACCGCCTCGGCCTCCAGAGGCGCCAGATTGGATGGAGGCAGAGCGCTGGCGAAGCGGGCGGTTGTGGTTTCTGTGGAGCTGACGGCCATGAGCAACGAGGCGGCATTGAATCAGATGGGGGCTCTTTGTTCAATTATTTTTGAACCAATGACATGACACCCGCCCGAAGCTGTTTGGCCTTGGACCCAATGACAGAAAACTCCGGCCCGCTCAGTGCGGACCGGAGTTTTTCGGAAGAGAGTTTGCCCGGCTTACTTCGCGCCCTGGTCAATCCAGGCGCGGATGATGCCGATCTGATCGTTCGTCAGCGGCTTGCCCTTGCCTTCGGGCGGCATGGCGTCGTCCTCGACGAGGCGGGCGACGGCCTTGACGAGAGCGCTGTCGGCACCCTTGCCGGGGGTGATGGACTTGCCGTTTTCGCTGGCCTTGAGGGCGTTGGCGAGGGTGTCGAGGCGGAGCTTGCCCTTCTGCTTCTTCTCTCCGTGGCACTCGACGCAGGACTTCTCAAAGATCGGCTTGATGTCCTTGTCAAATGTCAGGCCCGTCTTCTTCGAGGCCGGGGGAATGTCCTTCTTGGCCGCGGCAGAGGCGGGAAGAACGAGGGCGAGGGACGCGCAGAGGGCAATAGCGATGGTGATTCGTTTCATAATTAAATGTCTGGTCAGCGGTGGCTATGTAGCGGGAGGGATGACGGTTTGCACGAAAAAAAGATTCGAAGGTTGTGGTTGCGAACGTGCTCATTCCTTGACCGCCGGCGGCCAATTAACGATGAATGCATCCACACGTTTTGAGTCCATTGCCACATGCAAAAAGACCCTGTTGATTCAAGCGCGGCACCGGCACCGCCGGCCCGGCGCGACTTTTTCAAACAGGGCTGCGCCGCGTGCCTCGGGCTTGCGGCGGCCGGCGCGCCGGCGGTGATCGGTGCGCGGGTGTTTTTCGACCCCCTCACCCGTCTCAAGACGCAGGAGACCTTCGTGAAGGTCACGACGCTGGACACGCTGCCCGAGGACGGGACGCCGGTGCAGTTTCCGGTGCTGGCGGACCGGCGTGACGCGTGGACGAAGTTCACGCAGGTGCCCGTCGGCGGGGTGTTCCTTCAGCGGCAGTCTAAGGACAAACCGCTCGCCCTGAGCGTGGTCTGTCCGCACGCCGGGTGCTTCGTGGACTACGTCGAGGAACAACAGGGTTTCCTGTGTCCGTGCCATAACAGCCTGTTTCTGAAGGACGGCAAGCTCAAGGACGCGGACAGCCCCAGCCCGCGCCCGCTGGACACGCTCGAAGTGCAGGTGCGGAACCGGAACGAGGTCTGGGTGCGCTTTCAAGACTTTCAACTCGGCATCACGGAGAAGAAACCCGTCGCATGATGAAGCGCATCCTGGCCTGGTTGGATGAACGGACGGGGGCGGGGCGTTTCGCGGAGGCGTTCCTCTTCCAGAACATTCCCGGCGGCTCGCGCTGGCGCTACGTCTGGGGCGCGCTGCTGCTCTACATGTTCCTGCTGCAGGCGGTCACGGGCTTCTTCCTGTGGACGGCCTACAGCCCGAGCACGCAGACGGCGTGGGAGAGCATCCACTACGTGCAGCACGAAATGACCGGCGGGTGGATGTTGCGCGGACTCCACCACTTCGGCGCGCAGGCGTTTGTCGTGGTGCTCGTGCTGCATCTGCTGCAAATGGTCATCTACGGCGTCTATCGCGCGCCGCGTGAGGTGAACTTCTGGCTGGTGCTCGTGCTGTTGCCTCTGGCCATCGCCATGTCCGCCACCGGCTGGCTGCTGCCCTATGACCAGCACGGCTTCTGGGCGTCGCGCGTGCCCATCGGCATCATGGGCGTGACGCCCGTGCTCGGCCCGCTGCTGCAAAAGCTGGCGGTGGGCGGCTCGAGCTTCGGCCACCACACGCTGACGCATTTCCTCGCCCTGCACGCCGGGCTGCTGCCGCTGTGCGTGGCGCTGGTGCTCGGCGCGCACTACTACCTGACCCGGCGACACGGCTTTGCGGACGCGCCCAAGGACTGCGCCTGTCCCGACGAGCGGTATTTCCCGGCGCAGTTCCTCAAGGACGCCGCCGCTTGTCTCGCCGTGTTCGTCGTGTTGCTGGGCTTCGTGCTCGTTCCCGTCTGGCAGCATCCGGACATCGCGCCCGGCGTGCATCTGGGCGCCCCGGCCGATCCTTCCGAGCAATACAGCGCGGCCCGGCCAGAGTGGTTCATGCTCTTCCTCTTCCAGTTCCTCAAATACTTCCCCGGCGGGACGGAAGTCTGGGGCGCCATGGTCATCCCGGGCTTGATCGGAGCCGTCGTCGCGCTCATGCCGTTCGTCGCGAAATGGAAGCACGGCCACCGCTTCAACGTCCTCTTCATCGGCACGCTCTTCCTCGCGGCGGCGACGCTCGGGCGCATGGCCGCGGTCGAGGACGGCAGGGATGAAACCTACCTTGCCGCCAGGGCCCAGACCACCGAGGCCGCCGAACGCATCCGCCAGCTCACCACCGCGCGCGGCATCCCGCCCTCGGGCGCTGCCGCGCTGCTGCGCGATGATCCCTTCACACAGGGTCCGAAGCTCTTCGCGAAGAACTGCGCGAGCTGCCACCGCTTCGACGGTCACGACGGCACCGGGCACAAGCCGCTCACCACTCATGCCGTCCGCGCCGGTGAAACGTGGGAGAGCATCGCCGCGTTCCGCTTCATGAAAGTGGAGGAGCTGCGCGAGATGAACAAGCAGCACGCCGGCCCGCTCAAGCCGGACGACAAAATCACCGCCTACGTCCGCCCGTGGGCGCCGGACCTCAAGGGCTTTGCCAGCCGCGAATGGCTCGCGGGCATGTTCGATCCCGCGCGCGTGGACGGTGCGCACTATTTTGGCGGCACCAAGTTCAAGGACGGCAAGATGGTCAAGTGGGTGAAGAAGAACGCCACACCCGGGAAGGCGGACGACTTGAAGAAGGTCATCATCGCACTCTCCGCCGAGGCGAAGCTCAAGTCACAGCTTGCCCCGGACAAGGCCGACGCCGACCTCGTCAAGCAGGGCCGCGCGCTCATCTCGGGCGATCTCGCCTGCACCGACTGCCACAGCTTCGGCAAAAAAGACCCTGATGCCACCGGGCCGGACCTCACCGGCTACGCTTCCCGGGCCTGGTTGATGCGTTTCATCAGCAACCCCGCCCATGCGGACTTCTACGGCAAGCGCAACGACCGCATGCCCGCCTTCGCGGACAAGAAGATTCTGGATTCGAAGCAAATCGGCCTCCTCGCCGACTGGCTGCGGGGCGACTGGTATGTGCCGCCGAAGGGCGGGAAGCCCTGAGCCGGTAGGGCGAGACTCCGACGAGCCGTCGAAACCGCAGCGTTGCGAGCGTCTTGGCCGGCGATGCTCCCAAGGAAACTCGCTGCTCGAAATGGTGGCTCGACGGAGTCTCGCCCTACCACACGAGGTTCACCGCACCAGAATGTCCGGCCGCTGCCAGACACCCTCATCACCTTCCACGCTCACCATCGGCCAGTCGGTTGCGGACGTGATGACCTGCGGACCCTTGCTGGTGGCGAGAATGGTGTCTTCGCTCTTGGTTCCGGTGATGGAGGGGTTCCACGCGAAGGGCTGGTTCTCCAGCACGCTGCCCGGCGCGGTGGGTGAGCCAAGGTAGTCGCGGCCCTGGTAGCCGCACGGTCCGCCCTGATGGTGCAGGTGCCACTCGTCGGCAAAACCGACGGCATCGTAGGCGGCGACGCCCTGGCGGAACACATCCTTCACCGCTGCTCCGACCTGGGTCGCAAGGTGCAGTTCGGTGTCCACGGCGCACACGGCATCATGGCGGCGGCGGAGTTCCTTCGAGATCGGGCCGAAGTGGACGAGGCGCGTGAGCGCGACAATCAGGCCGTGCTGCCGCGCGCAAAGCACGACTTCCGCGAACTTGCGGAGCTTCTTCGTGGTCGGACGCGGGTGCCGGTAGTTCTGGATGCGTTCATCGGTGGCGACGAGGACGACGACGGGC
The DNA here is from genome assembly GCA_041666725.1 of Limisphaerales bacterium. Lineage (GTDB taxonomy): Bacteria > Verrucomicrobiota > Verrucomicrobiia > Limisphaerales > SXTU01 > SXTU01. The sequence continues at coordinate 2,530 of JBAYGL010000042.1, read as the reverse complement.
GTGAGGTTGCGTTCCCAGCAGCGTTCGGAGAGCACGCCGGCGATTTGGAATTCAGAGTGGCCGGGCTGAAGGCTGCGGCAGGTCTCGTTCAAGGCCGCTTCAGCCGCCCTGCCAAGAGCGCGGTAGCGTTTCACCTCGGTTTCCTGCAACGAATAGTGGAGCGGCGCGAAGAGGTCGGGCCGGGCGGTGGTGCCCCAGTCACCGCAGTCGGAAAGCGTCTTCTTCGGGTCGGTGACCTGTTTGAGCGCGCCGACCGCGCTCGCGCCGTCGTGCCACTCCCAGAGCAGCGGCTTTGCGCCGAGGCCCTTCACGACCTCCTCCTGGAGGCTGCGCATCTCGATGCGGCTGGCCAGGACGTGGAACCCCTTCGCGGTGACGACGAGCTGGCCGAAGCTGACGTTGCTGTTGAGGGGGATGTGCGCCTCGCCGCCGCAGGCGAGCCATGAGAAGTTCGGTTGCAGGCCCAGCAGCGCGGCGTCGGCCTTGTGCGCCTTCAGCAGCGCGCGGACCTGGATGAGTTTGATTTTGAGTTCAGCGTTCATGGGAAAGGTTCATGGGAAAGGGATTGCCGCCGGTTTTCAGCTGCCGATATAGTCCGCGCATCCTAAGCGCCGGTGCGCTCAACTCAACTTTTTTGATGACCGACTGGAACATTCAATCCCGCGCCCACCTCTGCCAGGCGTGTGAAAAGCCGTTCGCCAACGGCCAGCCCTACCACACGCTGCTGGCCCTCGACCGGCACGAGCTGGCGCGGCAGGACGTGTGCGAGGCGTGCTGGAAGGCGCAGTTCAGCGAGGGCGCGAGCGACCGCAAGGGCTTCGTCTCCCACTGGGTCGGCGAATACAAGGCCCCGCCCGCCGCGCCGCCCGATGCGATCCAGAAGGAGAACGCCGAGACCCTGTTGCGCAAGCTGATGGAGAAGAACGACCCGCAGTATCGCGGCGCGGCGTTCATCCTGGCCGTGATGCTGGAGCGCAAGAAGCTGCTCAAGGTGAAGGCACAGTTGAAGGAGAACGGCGTGCGCGTGTTCATCTACGAGCAGCCGAAGACCGGCGACGTGTTCACGATTCCCGATCCGGACCTGCAGCTCACGCAGCTCGAGGCCGTGCAGCGGCAGGTCGCCGCGTTGATGGAAGGCAGCCTGGACGCTCCTCCCGCCGTGGATTCCTACATTGCGCCGCCGGACCAGCCGCCCGTCGCCGCGCTGGCCGGGGCGAACGAGGAGAGCTCGAAGTGAATCCGGCAACGACAGGCTTCCAACACGCTCTTCCCCGGGGCAGCTCGCGTCGTCCGGCCTTCGCCACCCATTTTTTCCTCCGTGACCAGCCTTGATTCCCTTCAAGTCCGCCTGGGCCACCAGTTCCGTGAACCGGCGCTGCTGCGGCTGGCGCTGACGCATCCCTCCATCTCGCACGAGCTGGGCGCGAGCCAGAATCACAACCAGCGCCTCGAATACCTCGGTGACGCCGTGCTTCAGCTGGTGCTCTCGCGGGAGCTTTACGACCGCTACCCGCAGCACGATGAAGGCCCGCTCACGAAGATCCGCGCGCAGCTTGTGAACCAGGTTTCGCTTGCCGAGCAGGGCCGTCTGCTCGGGCTTGGCGAACACCTCATCCTCAGCCGCGGCGAGCATCTCAACGGCGGCCGCGAGCGCCCGTCCATCCTCGCCGACGCCTATGAATCCGTGCTCGGCGCGCTGTTCCTCGACGGAGGCTACGACGTGGCGCGCGTGTTCATCCTCCAGACATTTCAGGCCGTCTTCGCCGACATCGAGAGCGCCTCGGCGGTGGACAACCCCAAGGGCGCGTTGCAGGAAATCCTCCAGGCCATCTCCACCGAGGCCCCGCAGTATCAGGTCCTGTCCGCCACCGGCCCGGACCACGACCGCGAGTTCGAGTGCGCGGTGCTCCACAAGGGTGGTGAAATCGGGCGCGGCAGGGGCAAGAGCAAGAAGCTCGCGGAGAGCCAGGCGGCAGCCGCAGCGCTGGAGCGGCTGCGGGCGTCGGAGTCCCGTCCTTCCGTTCCGGCCGCGGGCCAATCCACTTGACCCCTCCGGGGCCGCTTGCGACAAACGGCTGCATGAAGCCGATCCCACTCGTCCTCGCGGGCCTTTGCGCCTCGATTCTGTCCGCGTCCGCCGCTGATCACCCGCTGCACTCGTGGAGGAAAATCCAGCTCACCGACCAGTTCTGGAGCGAGGGAGCGACCTTCGCCGACCTCAATCAGGACGGGCACAACGACATCATCTCCGGGCCGTATTGGTGGGAGGGGCCGGACTTCAAGCGGCGTCACAAGTTCTACGACGACACGCGCACCTTCACGAAGAAGCGGGCCGACGGCACCGAGGAGAAAATCCCCGGCTTCGAGGGCGGGCTGGGCAGCAAGAACACTTACTCGGACAACTTTTTCGCGTTCACGCACGACTTCAACGGCGACGGCTTCCCGGACATTCTCATCTACGGGTTCCCCGGACTGGACGCCTCGTGGTTTGAGAATCCCGGCAAGGCCGGCCTCGCGACGGACACGCCGT
>JBAYGL010000041.1:0-18051 GCA_041666725.1 Limisphaerales bacterium | reverse complement strand
TCACGCACATCCTCTGGCTCGGCGACGGCATCGTGGGCGACGACACCGACGGGCACATTGACGACCTCACGCGCTTCGTCAGCCCGACGACCGTCGTGACCGTGGTCGAGGAAGATCCGGCGGATGAGAACTTCAAGCTGCTCCAGGAAAATCTCCACCGCCTCCGCACGATGAAAGACCAGGACGGCAGGCCGCTGCGCGTGGTCGAGCTGCCCATGCCCGGCCGCGTGGAATACGACGGCCAGCGCCTGCCCGCGAGCTACGCGAACTTCTACGTCGCCAACGGCCTCGTGCTCACCCCCACCTACCGCCACGCCAACGACCGCCGCGCGCTGGACATCCTGCAACGCGAGTTCCCGCAGCACCGTGTCGTCGGCGTGGACTCCACGGAGCTCATCTGGGGCCTCGGCAGCTTCCACTGCATCAGCCAGCAGGAGCCGGCGTGAAACCGGAGCGATGGCGCCTGTTCGTCGCCGTGCCGGTGGCGGACACGGTGAAGGCGGCCATCGCCAGACTTGTCGAGGGGACGGACATCGCACGCGAGTTCAAGTGTCCGGGTGCGGAAAAGATCCATCTGACCGTCCGCTTTTTCGGCGGAGTCCCCGCCCGGCAAGTGCCCGACCTTCAGGCGCGGCTGACCGAAGTCTGCCATCGCTTCGCCCCCTTCAAGCTGCGTGCGGAAGGGCTGGGGCAGTTCGGCCGGCGAATTCTCTGGGTTGGATTGCGCGGGGATTTGGATTCACTGCATCAGCTCGCCTCGGAAGTCGCCACACAGACCGCCGGTTTCGGAGGGCACACGGAGGAGCGCGCCTTCGCCCCGCACATCACCATCGGCAGACGCTCCGGGCGTCTGCCACAGCACGGCGCGCTGGCCGGATTGATTGACCACCATCGCGCCACGGTCTTCGGAGCGTGGAGCGTGGAGCGCCTCGAATTGATCCGCAGCGTGCCCGCGCCCCACGGCGCGACGTATTCGCGTCTGGCGGAGATGCCGCTTGCCGCGCGGGCCTGCGCATGACGCCCCTGAAAAAGCAGGACGGCCTTCCCCGCTTGCGCGTATGGGAAAGCCGTCCGGGTTGTTTGAAGCGTTGAAGGCTACTTCTTGCCCTTCTTCGCCGCCTTCTTTGCTGCTGGTTTCTTCGCTGCTGCTTTCTTTTTAGCTGCCATGGTTGCATTCACCCCCCTTCGACACTCCGAGAGTGTTGTTGAACTCCGATGAAAAAGTTTTCGGGCGCATGACGCGAACTGTCGGGCTGATGCTGTAGTTGGAGTAACGGATTTACCCCCGCCGCGTCACGACAAAGTTTCGCTTCGCGTGATATTTTTTTACCGCTATCGTCGCGCGCGCGATGTCCACTGCCGCTCCCGAACCGCAACTCACGCCCATGATGGCGCAGTATCGCCGCATCAAAAGCGAGCTGCCCAGGGACGCGCTGCTGCTCTTCCGCCTCGGCGATTTCTACGAAATGTTTTTCGAGGACGCCGTTGCCGGCGCGCAGCTTCTCAACGTCGCGCTCACCAAGCGCGGCGCGGTGCCGATGTGCGGCATCCCGCACCACGCGTTCAACGGCTACGTCGCGCGCATCCTCCGCGCGGGCCGCAAGGTCGCCGTGTGCGACCAGATGGAGGAGGCGCGCCCCGGCCAGCTCGTCAAACGCGAGGTCACGCAAATCCTCTCGCCCGGCACGCACTTCGACGAGCGCCTGCTCGCGGCGGAGCGGAACAACTTCCTCGCCGCCGTCTATCCGGCGGGCAAGACCACGGGCATCGCGGTCGTGGACCTGACCACCGGCGACTTCCGCACGACGGAAACGGAGAGCGATACCGAGCTGCTCACAGAACTGGAACGACTGCGCCCGGCGGAAGTCATTTATCCCGGTGAAGCCGCATCGCTTCGCACGCTGCTGCAGGGCACACCGGGCATCCTTATCGGCCACGACGACTGGGTCTTCGCACCGGAGACGGCGGTCTTCACCGTGCGCGAACACTTCAAGGTCGCGGTGCTCGACGGCTTCGGGCTGAAGGGCCGCATCGCCGCCACGGGCGCGGCCGGCGCGGCGCTGCACTACCTCACGCAACATCTCCGCCGCGACGTGAAGCACCTCACGCGCATTACCTTCTATCAGTGCCGCGACTACCTCGTGCTCGACAGCACCACGCTGCGGAACCTGGAAATCCTCGAACCGCTCCACCGCGACGCGCCGAAGAACACGTCGCTCTACGGCGCACTGAACCGCACCGTCACGCCGATGGGTGCGCGGCTGCTGCGCAACTGGCTCACGCAGCCGCTCTCATCCGTGGAGCCGATCCGCCGCCGGCAGGACGCCGTGCAATCGTGGCTGGAGAACGGCGCTTCACTCGAAACCTTCCGCACCAAGCTCGCCGAGGTCCGCGACCTCGAACGCACCGTAAGCCGCCTCTCCGTCGGCACCGGCAACGCCCGCGATCTCCACGCGCTGCGAATGGCGGTCGAGCAGGTGCCGGTGTTGCGACAGGTCCTGTCCGAGTTGCGGGCGGCCCCCGCTCCCGTAGTCGCAAGCTTCAGCTTGCGCGTCGCCGGGGAAACGCCTGAAGCGCAAGCTGAAGCTTGCGACTACGAGGCGTCGTTGCTCACCGAACTCACGGCACAACTCACCGAGCTCCCCGCGCTCGTCGAGCTGATCTCCCGCGCCATCGTGGACGAACCGCCGCTCGCATTGAAGGAAGGCGGGCTCATCCGCGACGGCTTCGATCCAAGCCTCGACGAACTCCGCGCCGCCTCACGCGGCGGCAAGGACTGGATCGCCCAGCTCAAGCAGAAGGAGGTCGAGCGCACCGGCATCGCGTCGCTGAAGGTCGGATTCAACTCTGTCTTCGGCTATTACATCGAAATCACCAGGGCGAACCTCGACAAGGTTCCTCCCGACTACATCCGCAAGCAGACCATCGCGAACGGCGAGCGTTTCATCACGCCGGAGCTGAAGGCGATGGAAGGCAAAATCCTCGGCGCGGAAGAGCGCGCGATGAAGCTGGAATACGAACTGTTCCTCCGGGTGCGCGAGGAGGTCATCGGCAACCTCGCCGCCATCCAGCAAACCGCCGCCGCGCTCGCGAACCTCGACGTGCTTGCATGCTTCGCCGAAACCGCACGCCACTTCAACTACGCGCGCCCCGAAGTCCGCGACGAAGGCCAACTCCTCATTCGCGATGGCCGTCACCCCGTGCTCGACCAGGCGCTGACCGAAGAACGCTTCGTGCCGAATGACACCGAGTTGGCCGCCGGGCCCTCGGAGCGCGGGCTTCAGCCCGCTTCAACGTCCGCCGGCGAGGGTGTGCCGAAGCGGCCTGAAGGCCGCGCTCAGGCGATGCATTCCCCATCCCCCATTCCCCATCCCCCATTCCCTCAAATCGCCCTCATCACCGGCCCGAACATGGCCGGCAAATCCACCTACATCCGCCAGGTCGCGCTGCTCGCGCTGCTCGCGCACACCGGCAGCTTCCTCCCCGCCGCGTCCGCGCGTGTGGATTTGGTGGACCGCATCTTCACCCGCATCGGCGCGAGCGACGACCTTGCACGCGGCCAGAGCACCTTCATGGTGGAGATGAGCGAGACGGCCAACATCCTCAACAACGCCACCGCCCGCAGCCTCATCATCCTCGACGAGATCGGGCGCGGCACGAGCACCTTCGACGGCCTCTCGCTCGCATGGAGCATCGTCGAGCACCTGCACAACCAGGTCGGCGCGAAGACCCTCTTCGCCACCCACTACCATGAGCTGACAGAACTCGCCGCGCGGATGCCACGCTTGAAAAATTACAATGTCGCCGTCCGCGAGTGGCACGACCAGATCATCTTTCTCCGCAAGATCGTCGAGGGCGGCACCGACAAGAGCTACGGCATCCAGGTCGCCCGCCTCGCCGGAGTGCCGAAGGAAGTCCTCGAACGGGCCAAGGTCATCCTCCGCAACCTTGAAGACAGCGAACTCACGCCTGAGGGCAACGTCCGCCAGGTCAACCGCCGCCAGCAGGACCGCGAAAAACTTCAGCAGCTCGAGGCGAACCCGCAGATGGATTTGTTTGGGTGAGTTCCAGTTGGCTACAGCTTTATTCCAACCGCTGCCGCCAATAACCTGGCTTCCGTTTGCAGTGCATGACCGCGACAATCCAGATGCGGTCCGGTTGCTCCAGATAAACAACGGCGTAGGGAAACACGGTGGAGAGATGCCGGCGCACGGGCGGGTCAAACTGCCAGAATCGCATCGGCTGCGAGCGCGTCTCGCGAATCAACCGCTCCACCTCATCGTAAAAACGACCGCCAAGCTCGGTTTCAAGCCCGGCGTAATACCGCGCGGCCTCGGTGTATTCCTCCTCCGCCTCGGGATGGAAGACGTGTGGCTTCACCGTCCGACAATTTGCCGGACACGGGCGGACACGACTTCGCCGGGGATGCCTTCGACACGGCCGCTTTCAATCTCCGCGACGCGACGCCGAGTCTCCGTTCGCCATGCATTTTCGATTTCCGCGTCAGGCTGAAGCTCCGTCGTGAGCCGGTCCACGAGCTCCGCGACCCGGCCGGGCGGCCATTGGCGGGTCTCCGCCACCACTTGGTCGAGCGTCATAGGCATGGGCGGAGCATACTTGGTTTGCGCCCGGACTCAATGGCCGAAGTTGCCCTCAGACGTTGAACTTGAACAGCAGCACGTCGCCGTCATCCACAACGTATGCCTTGCCCTTCATGCCGAAAATTCTTCACGCGAACCCGCTCACTTCGCCTCCAGCAGCCGCTTCATCGCACCCATGAGCACGGCCTCGACTTCGGGCGCGACGTTGCTGGAGCGCGGCGCGGTTTCGTAGCCGCCCTCCTCGTAGGCGCGCGCCGTGCCGATGTAGGCCGGACCGTAATCACCGTAGGCCGCCAGCGCCACGTGCAGGTCGGGCCGCATCGCCTTGGCGGCGAGCTGATACTCGACGAACAGTTCGCCCGGCAGATGCAGCATCCGAACGCCACCGAGCGCGAGACAGGAAATCTCGGTCTGATGCCCGGCCTTCGCGCGCAGCAGGAACGCCAGCACGTCCGCCGGCCCGAGGAACGGCACGCTCTTCACCCTGGGCAATTCCGCGCGGAGCCTTGCCTCGTCGAGGTGTTTGCCCGGCGGCAGCACGACACGCTCGACGCGCCACGCCACATCCTCCGGCGCGAGCGGGGCTTTCACCGTGGCTTCCCATGCGCGCTTCATGCCGTCGGCCAGGCGCAGCGCGAGCGCCACGCGGTTTTCCTTTGCGCCGTCGTTGTATTTGCCCGCGCCGAGGTTGCCCCCCGCGCCGTTGAAGTGGACGTGCAACGCCTCCGGCACCGCCTGACCGCGCACGAACCGCGCGATGCCGGGAAAGTCCGGGCTGGGAATGCCCATGCGGTAATAGCTCTGCGGATGGCAGGCGTAGTAACTCAGCACCGCGACCGCGCGGTTGGTGTTCCAGAAGCTCACGAGGTTCACGTCCGGGTCAATCACGCCCTCCGGCTCGGCGCGCAGCGCGGGATCCTTCGTGGCCGTGTAGCGCAAGGCGCGAATGCGTCCATCAGGGCCGGGAATGCGGCGGTTCGAGGCGACCTCAATGACCTTCGCGCTGCCCCAGCCGATGTGCGTGACGGGCGAGGTGTTCGTGAGCGCGGCGCGAAGAGTCGTGGCCGCGCGCTGCATGACCTGCCGGGCGAAGGTGCTTTCCCAGCGGCCCGGTGGAAGATTCGCCTCCTTCAAGATGTGCTCCGCCCCGAGGTCAAAGGCCGGCGCGTCGTGCTGGTGCAGCGTGTGCAGCGCCACGCGGCTGCGCGATGTGCCCGCCGCCGCCGCCAGTGCGTCGCGAAAGGCGTCGTGCGCCTCGTTGCCGATGCCGATCCAGTCCACGGCGCAGAGCACGATAGGCTCGCCCGCGCCGAGCAGCGCAATGCCCCGGCAGCGCAGCGTCAGCTCATCCACGCGCACGACCGGATCGTAGGCCATGACGTTCCCGACGGGCGGCGTGGCGTCCACGTCGAACGTGGCGAGCCGGAGCGCTTCAGCGGCGGGCAGGCGACAGGTGAGACCAAGGCATGTAAAGGCCAGCGCGGTGCGAAGCAGAACGTGCATGATTGAATGTGCGGACGATGAGCAGCCCGGAGCCGTTCAACCGAAGTCTCCGAAGCAGGAACCGGAGGAGCGTCAGGGAAAACCTACTTGCCTTCCCCCACCTTGCATTTACGCTCGCCCCGTCTTCGGTCAAGCGCGGACGCTTAGCTCAGTGGTAGAGCACATCCTTCACACGGATGGGGTCGCAGGTTCGAACCCTGCAGCGTCCACCATCCGCGTCGTCGGGGCTCTTCCAGCCGCAGACGGCCCTCTTTCTTCACTCTTCGTTCACCGCTCCCATGCGTGTGGACAAAGGCGGTTGAGGAACAGCTCAGGACGCGATCAACCAGTGGCGCATTGCGAACGCAGCCGTTTCCCGTTAATTCTCTTCTTCATGTCTGCTCCGCACATCCTGGCCGTCATCGGAAGCCTGCACAAAAAATCGGCCACGCGCGTCGTGCTGATGCATGTCGCAGAGGCGCTGCGCGCGGACGGCTGCACCGTGGACGTCCTCGATTTCGGCCAGACCCCGCTGCCTCCGTTCAACCCCGACACGGCATGGTCGCAGCCCGGCTTTGCGGAGCTGAAGGCGCGGGTGGAGCGTGCGGACGTCCTGCTGCTCGGCACGCCGGACTACCACGGAAGCGTGAGCAGCACGTTGAAAAACTTCCTCGACCACTTCTGGAAGGAGTTCGGCGGAAAACTTTTTGTCACCATCGTCGCCTCGCACGAGAAGGGGCTGACGGTCCATGACCAGCTCCGCACCATCGCCCGGCAGTGCTATGCGTGGGCTCTTCCGTATGGCGTCTCCTTCGCTGAAAAGGAGGATCTACGGGACGATGCGGTGGCGGGCGATGCGCTCCGGCGACGGCTGGAAATGCTGGCGCGCGACGTTCGCGTGTATGGCGGGCTCCTGGCCGCGCAGCGGAAAAGCGATCTGGCAGGAACGGAACCGGGCTTCATGGCGAAGCTCAGGAAGTGAGCGTCATCGCCGATGGCGCTGCGCAGGCCGGGCTGGATTGCCTGGAGTTGCGCAGCTAGGCTCCGGCAAATGTCCACCGCCCCAAAAACGACCGCCGCCCCGGGCACGCGAACGGACTGGTGGCCGTGGATCACGGGGGCGTTCCTCGCCTTCACGCTGCTCAAACTTGGAAATCCGGTCATCCTCGACCAGCTTTCGCAGCCCCCAAAGAACGCGGAGGAAATCCTGTTTGAGACATGGCCGGCAGTCTGGGGTTACGCCGTGCTGGCGCTGGTGACGGGACTCGGACTGAGGCGCTGGCGGCGTCCCGCGAGCGTTCCTCTCCGGGTCTTGGTTCTGCCCGCAGTCTGGCTGGGCTGGCAATTCCTGGCGGCGACGACGACGGTGGATGCCGCGTTGACCCGGGTGGTGCTGCCTCAGTTTGTGGCCACGGCGGTGTGCTTCATGCTGGGTTTGGGGGCCGGTGGCACGCCACAGGCACGGCGGCTCTGGATCTGCCTGCTCGCGGGCCTGCTCGTCGTGCTGGGCGCAGGCTTCCGTCAGCAATACGGCGGGCTGGCGGCCAGCCGGGATTTTTTCGAGGAGAACGAGAAGACGGGCTGGAAGGATGTCCCGGCAGAACAGATCCGGGAATTGGAGGCGAACAAGCTTCTTGTCCGCAAGCCGGATGGCGGCCTCACCCTTCATCCCGACATTCTTCCGAGGCTCGCCAAGAACCGCATCTTCGGCACGCTCGTTTATCCAAACGCGCTCGCCGGCGTCGTGCTGCTGCTGCTGCCCGGCGCGCTGGTGACCGTCTGGCAGGTGACGACGCGGCTCCAGAACATCACGCGCGGCGTGCTCATCGGAGTGGTGGCTTACATGGCCCTGGCATGCCTGTATTGGTCCGGGTCCAAGGCGGGCTGGCTCATCGCACTGGTGATGGGCGGAGCTGCTTTGCTGAATCTTCCGATGTCCGGGAAACTCAAACTCGGACTGGTCGCACTGGTGGCGGTCGGCGGGCTGGCGGGATTCGCCTGGAAATATGGGGGCTACTTCGTCGGCGGGGCGCGCAGCGCAAACGCGCGCTTCGCCTACTGGAAAGTCGCGGCAGACACCGCGCTCAACCACCCGGCCCTCGGCACGGGGCCGGGAACCTTTTACGCGGTCTACCGCCAGAACAAGCCGCCGGGGGCCGAAATGGCGCGGCTCGCACACAACGACTACCTCCAGCAGGCGGCCGATTCCGGCGTGGTCGGACTGCTCGCATTCGGCGGGTTCATCTGGGCGTCACTGGTGAGGCTCCACGGGCTGACGCGGAGGGACTGGACGCTGTTTGCCGTCTGGCTGGGCCTGCTGGGCTGGGCGTTGCAGGGCTTCGTGGAGTTCGGGCTCTACATCCCGGCGCTGGCATGGCTGGCGTTCTTCCTCTTCGGCTGGCTCTGGGCGGCGGAGAAACCCGCGCCTCCGAACGCGATGGCCTGAGATTTGCGCGTGCCGCTACGCACTTGTTGCATTCATCTTCGCGCTGCAATCCGGGCAGAGCATGTAGGAGGCTTCGTCAGCCGCGTCGACCGTGAAGGGAAGCTGTATCTTGCGCCACTGGTCCTGCAAATCCCGCGCATTTCCGCACCCGCTGCACACGGCGACGAACTCCCTGAGTTGCGCGGCGCTTTGCACCGCCCACTCGGCCTCGGCCAGGCGCTTGATGAGGTAGGACTGCAACTCCACGGAGCGGACGCCGGCCTTGATGCGCGCCTGCAAAATATCCTTGTCGAAGGGCTTGGTCACGAAATCGTCCACGCCCGCCGCAAACGCGTCCAACAGGCCCTCCTTCCCGCTCCGCGCGGTGCACAGGATGATGTGGAACGGCGTGATGTTCGCATCTCGAATCTGGCGGGTCAGCTCGATGCCGTTGATCTCCGGCATGAACCAGTCGAACAGCCCGATGCGCAGCGAAGGATCCTGCTGGAGAATCGCCAAGGCCTGGGCGCCGTTTGTCGCCGGGACGACCTCATAACCCCACTTCGACAGCAAGTTCATCAAAACCTGCCGGATGATTGGGTCGTCGTCCGCGATCAGTATCTTCATGGAGTGGCTGCTGCCCCGGATGCAACCGGCACGCTGGCTGCCGGTGTGTAGCCAGAAATCATCGAAGGGACAATCAAATTATCCGCGCCGACAGCGGGGAAAATGCGGGAGGCACCCGCACTACTTCGCCGGCGGCGGGACGAAGAGGTTGGTCGCGGCACCGGTGCCGGGCACAAGCAATGCCTCCGGCTCCTTCGCCGGTTCAGCGCCCGGCGCGCGGCGACGGCGGGTGAAGAAGCGGCCGTTGCCCCAGTCGTCGAAAATCGAGTAGCTCACCGGCGTGACCAGCAGCGTCAGCAGCAGGCAGAGCAGCTGCCCGCCGATGATGACCTTCGCCATCGAGGCGCGCCCGCCGGAGCCGGGACCGGTGCCCAGCGCGATGGGAATCATCGAGACCACGAGCATGAGCGTGGTCATCAGGATGGGGCGGAGCCGCACGCGGTTGGCCTGGAGGATGGCGGCCTCGCGCTCCATGCCCTGCGCGCGGAGCGTGTTCGTGTAGTCCACCTGGAGGATGCCGTTCTTCTTCACGATGCCGAAGAGCATGAACAGGCCGAAGATGGCGTAGATGTTGAACGGCTCGTTGAGCACCAACATGCTGATGAGCGCGAAGGGCAGCGACAGCGGCACCGCGAGCATGATGGAGATGGGGTGGACGAAGTGCTCGAACTGCGCGGCCAGGATCATATACATGAAGAGCATCGCCAGCCCGAACGCGATGGCGAAGTTCTGCGCGGTCTCGACCAGCGTCTTGGCGCGGCCGGTGAAGTAGATCGAGTAGCCCGCCGGCAGATTCATTCCCTCGACGATGCGGCGCACCTCGGTCATGGCCTCGTTGAGTGAAGTGCCCGCAATGTTTCCGACGAGGGTCACCTTCCTCTGACGCTGGAAGCGGTCAATCTGGTTCGGCCCGCGTGCCTCGCGCAGGGTGACAAAGTTCGCGAGCTGCACGAGCTGCGCGTCGTTGGTCGCCGACGCGGGACGCACCATGATCTGCTCCAGCGCCTCCTGCGTGCTCCGCTCGTGGAGCATCGCGCGCAGCCACACGTCATACTGGTCGTCGGCCTCCTTGTAGTTCGAGACGATCTGCCCGCCGACCAGCGTGCGCAGCGTGTTCGCCACGTCCGCCACGCGCACGCCCATCTGGCTGGCCTTCTCCCGGTCCACCTGCACCTGCAGCTCCGGCTTGCGGTTCGCAAGCGTGGTGTCGAGATCTGCCATGCCGGGGATGTCGCGCATCTTCTCGAGAATCTGGGAGGAATAGTCCGTGAGCTTGTCCAGCTCCGGGCCGATGAGGTTGAACGTGAGATCCGAGTTGCGGCCGGTCTGCCCGATGTTGGAAATCAACTGCACGCTGGCGCGGATGTCCGGGTAATGCGCCAGCACCTGCCGCGCGCGGCGCATCACGTCGAACTGCGACCAGCGCCGCGTCTTTCCGGTCATCGTCTCCCAGCGCCCGCCCTGCTCCGGCAGACGGCAGTAGATGGTCGCGATGGTCACGTCGCCCTCGCCCTTGCCGACGCGGCCCGTCGTTTCGCCAACGGTCACAAGCGTGTCGGTGATGGCGGGCTGGCCGTCCATGCGGATGGACTTCAACTCGGCCTCCATCTCGGCACAGAGCCGCGCCGTGCGCTCCATGCTCGTGCCCTCGGGTGTCTGCAGGGCGATTTCAAATTCGCTCGCGTCGTCCTGCGGCAGATAGTTGAACTTCACCATCGGCACGATCCACCAGAGCGAGGCCACGCAGGCCAGCGAGGTGACCACCACCACCCAGCGGTGATGCAGGCTCCAGCGCAGGATGGCGATGTAGCCGTCCGCCAGCAGCCGCATGAGCCAGCCACCGTGCGCTTTCTTTTCGCGGGCCTTCTCGTTGTCCGAGTGCCGCAGGAAACGCGAGGCCAGCATGGGCGTGAGGGTGAACGAGATGAAGAGCGACACCATGATGGCGAACGCCACCACCACGCCGTAGCTCGAGAAGAACAGCCCGACGCGGCCCTTCATGAACGCCAGCGGCAGGAAGATGACGACCAGCGACAGCGTCGTGGCCAGCACGGCCAGGGCGATTTCCCGTGTGCCGATGATGGCGGCGTTGATGCCGTCCAGCCCGCGTTCCTCCATCGTGCGGTGGACGTTCTCCAGCACGACGATGGCGTCATCAATCACGATGCCCACGGCGAAGACCAGGCCGAGCATGGTGAAGTTGTTCAGCGAGTAGTTCATCGCCCGCATCAGCGCGAACGTGGCGATGATGGACGCCGGGATCGCGATGCTCGCGATGACCGTCCCGCGCCAGTCGTGCAGGAACGCGAACACCGTGATGGCCACCAGCACCGCGCCGAGGATCAGGTGGAAGTTCACCTCTTCCAGCGAGCGCTTGATGAAGCGGGACTGGTCGCGGATGACCGTCATCTTGAAGTCCGACGGCACTTCCTTCTCCAGCTCCCTGAGCCGCTCCTTCACGCCGTCAATCACCTTCACCGTGTTGCTGCCGGACTGCTTGCGGATGACCAGCGTCACGGAGTTCTCACCGTTCAGGCGGGCCAGCGAGCGCGGCTCCTCCACGGAGTCCTCGACCTTCGCGACTTCCTTCAGATGAATGTTTTCTCCGCCGAAGCTGCCGATGATGATGTCCTCGAACTCCGGCACCGTGCGCATCCGGCCCAGCGTGCGGACGACCAGTTCGCGCGAACCCTGCTCCAGCCGGCCGCCGGGAATCTCGACGTTCTGCGCCTGCAACGCCGCGCTCACGTCCTGGATGGTCAGGCCGCGCGCACGCAGCCGGTCAATGTCCACCGTCACCTGCACGGCGCGCGTGCGGTTGCCGGCCATGTTGACGGAGCCGACGTCGAGGACGGTTTCAAGGCTTTGCTTGATGACCTTGTCCGTGAGGTAGGTCACTTCGCGCAGGTCGCGCGGCGCGCTGATGCTCACGGTGATCACCGGCGTCGCGTCCACGTCGAACTTGTCGATGATGGGCGCCTCGGTGCCGGGCGGCAGGCGGGAAAGGATGGTGTTGACCTTGTCGCGCACGTCCTGCGCGGCGATGTCGCGGTTGCGCTCGTAGAGGAACTGGACGGTGATGCTGGACACGCCCTCGCGCGTGACGCTGGTCAGCTCGTCAATGCCCTGCACCGTGTTGATGATCTCCTCCAACGGCTTGGTGACGCTGGTCTCCATCTCCTCCGGCGACGCGCCGCGGAGCGTGGTCGTGACCGTGACGATGGGCAGCTCGACGTTCGGAAACTGGTCAATGCCGATGCTGAAGAACGAGACCAGCCCGAGGACGACGAGCAGGAGGTTCATCATCGTCGCGAACACGGGTCGGCGGATGCACAGGTCCGCGAGGCCGATGCCCTTCTCGGTCACGCGCGCGGCGAGGCCGGGCGGCTGGTCCGGCGGCTCAGGTGAAGCAGTCGTGGCCATGGGCTTACTTGCCGGCCGGCGGAGAAATCTCCGCCGGCTTCTTCACCGTCACCTTGAGCCCATCGCGCAACCTGCCGTGGCCGGTGACCACGACCGAATCCCAGGCCTTCAATCCGCCGAGAATCTGCTGCCTGCTGTCCTGAATGCGGCCGACCTGAACCTCGCGCACGCGGGCGACGTCGCCCTCGACCACGAACACCTTTGTCACCCCGGCGAAGTTGATGACCGCCTCGACCGGCAGGACCAGCACCGGCACGTCTTTTTCGAGGACAAGCTCGCCGCGTGCGAACGCATTGGCCTTGAGCGTGAGGTCGGGATTCTTCACCAGCGCTCCGAACGGAAACGCGCGCGTCTTCGTGTTGACCGACGGGCTGATGAGCAGCACGCGGCCCTCGAAGGTCCGGCCCGGATGCTGGTCCACCGTGAAGCGCACGAGCTGGTCCTTCTTCACCTCGCCCGCGAAGCGCTCGGGCACGGACGTGATGTATTTGATGAGCCGGTCGTTGACGACGTGGAACAGCGGCGTGCCGATGTGGACGAAATCGCCCGGCCCCACGAGCCGCTCGGTCACGGCGGCGGCGAACGGCACCTTGAGGCGAGAGCGGGAGACGTTCAGCTCTGCGACGGTCTGCGAGGCTTCAACGGCCTCCACCGCGGCGCGCGCCTCGTCGGCGTCGGCCACGGCTTTGTCGAAGTCGCTGACGGATGCGATGCTCGCCTTGCGCAGTTCGGTGGTGCGCCGGAGGTTTTGCCCGGCGTTGGACAGCGTGGCTTTCGCACGGGCCACGTCTGCGGCGGCCCGCAGAGCCAGCGCGGCGTAGGCGGTCGTGTCGATGAAGGCGATCTCCTGCCCGTTGGTCAGCCGGTCGCCGAAATCCACCGTCGTCTTCTCGACGCGGCCCTCGACCTCGGCGCAGAGCGTGGCTTCATCCTTCGGAAACAGCGTGCCGACGAGAGGTATCGTCCGATCCACGCGGAGGGTCTCGGGACGCGCAACGGTGACGGACACCACCTCGGCCGGCGCAGGTTTGCGAGCCTCTGACACGGGCTTCTGGCAGGCGGACAACAGGACAAGCGCGGCCCCAACCGCCACCGGCCACCGCGTGCCGGCGGACTGGACACGACGACCGGGCCGGCGCAAAGAGCAATCAGGTTCGTTCACAACGTGGAGCGTTCGACGTGCGGATCCTCCGCGCAATTTAGACGAATCTGCGGCGGCGAAGGCGCCAGCCCGGCCAACCGAGGCCTCACGGGGTGCCTGTCTTGGGGATGTCGAGAAAATCGGTGGACGGCTTCTTCTCCACAGGCGGGACGACCGGAGCATTGAGCGGGCTGTCCGGCGTGGGAACCTGGCCGTTGGGATATTTCTTCATCAGCTTGCGCATCGCATCGATTTCCTCGTCCTCGATCTTTTTGTTCTGCTTGACCTCCCTCTCCCGGACCATCTGCTCGACGCCGCGAATGGTCGTGGAGCGCTGGCGTTCGGCCTGGGCGGCGAGGGATGCCGACTGGGGCGTGGGCAGCACGGTGGGGCGGATCAAGACGATGAGTTCAACCCGGGTGGGATTCTCGCTGGTGGCGCGGAACAGCGCGCCCAGGAGGGGAATGTCCTTCAACCCCGGCACGCCGCTGACGGACTTGGTCCGCTTGGTGCGGATCAGGCCGCCGAGCATGATCGTCTCGCCGTCCTTCACCGCCACCTTGGCCTGGGCCTGGTGACGAACGGTCTTGGGCACCTCGAGATTCGCGTCGATTTTCACCGAGCCGCCTTCGCTTTCAATGGTCTGGTTGATGTCAAGCACGACGAGGCCGTCCGCCGTGATGAGCGGCAGCACCTGCATGCTGATGCCGATCTGGAGCTGCTGGATCTGGTTCTGCGAGCCGACGCCGACGCCAAAGGTCGTGCCGGTCACGTAAGGCGTGGTGCCGCCGGAGAAGATCGTCGCGGCCTCCGCGTGGGAAGTCTGGATGCGCGGGCGGGAGAGGATTTCCGAGTTGGAATCACGCTCGATGAGCGAGATGGCCGCGCCCCAGTTGTTGCCGATCTGCGCCAGATAGCCAAACCCGCCGGTGGCCGGGCCCACCAGCGCCGTGGCGTTGGTCGAGAAGGTGAAGATGGAATTGATGCCGCCCTTGCCGCTGAAGTTGGCTCCCGGCTGGGCTGTCTTCTGCCCGACGCCGAAACTGACATCACGCGAATTGCCGATGTCGGTCTCGAAGATCAGGGCCTCGATGAGGACCTGCTGCTGCGGCACGTCAATCTGCTTCAACAGCTTCTCCAGCATCGCCAGCTCCTTCTCGTTGGCGAGCACCAGCAGCGAATTGCTCCGGTCGTAGGGAATGATCTTGGCCTCGCCCAGCAGCGGCGCGCCGCCGGCCCGCCCGCCCGTGATGTTGCTCACGATCTGGTTGAGCCGCTGCTGAAACTGCGTCTGCGCCGTGCCGGGCTGGGCCGCGCCGGGGATGCCCGCGTTCGCGCCGGGCTGGCCGCCGAAGGGCGTCGCCCCGCCCATGGTGCCCACACCCGAACCGGAGATGCCCGTGTTGCCGCCAAACGGCGAGGTGCCGCGTCCGGTGGATCTGCCACCCGTGCGGCTGGATCCGGTGCTGCCGGTGCCGCTGGAGCCGCCCGAGGTGAGGCTGCCCAGCACCTGCGCGACATCCGCCGCGAGCGCGTAGTTGATGGGAATGACCTTGAACTGCTCCTCGGTCGGCACGGCCACGTCGATCTTCTCGAGCACCTCCATCACGCGCTTGATGTTGATGGCGTTGTCACGCAGCACGAGCATGCTCGTGGCGTCTATGGCCAGGATGCCCGTGCCGGATTTCATGAACGGCGAGAGGGCCGGCAAAATCTCGGTCGGCTTCGCGTTCTTCACCTGCACGACCTTCGTGATGTATTGGCCCGCCTCGGGAAGGTCCTTGGCTGACATATTGTTGAACGCCGCGCCTTCCTTGTCGGCCTGGGCGGAGGGCACGACCGTGAGAAACTTCTCGCCCGTGGGGATCACCGTAATGCCGTTCAGGGAAAGCACGCTGTCCAGCGCCTGCAACGTCTCCTTCACCGTGAGCTTGGACTGCACTTTCAAGGTGATCGTGGTGTTGGCGGGAAAGCTGTTAGGCCTGAGAATGGTCCGGCCGGTCAACTGCGAATAAAGTTCGAGCACCTGGTCCAGCGGTGCCGCCTGAAGCTGCGTCACCGCAGGGTCCAGACTCTGATCCGGCGAGAAGCGCGGCCCGTCCTCGTCTTCCTTGCCGCCAGGGGCGGGCAGCCCCATCGCATTCGTCCCTGCGGCGCGGGGTGCGGAAGGGCCGCCGGGCAGGGTGAGCGTGTTTGACGGCAGCGCCACAGCCGGTGCGGGAAGGGGCCTCCGGGCTGACGGAGCGGCTGGAGTTGTGCCGGTGGGCAAGGGCAGCGCAGGCAGCAGCTCCGGCGCGCTGGTGCGCGGCGGACGCGTGGGCGCGCCGCTGAGGGTGTTCGTCACCGTGCTGACATTGGACGGCGCCTCCGGCGTGAAGGTGCGCACGGGCACGGAGATGGCCCTGCCCTTGCCCGGCGACGGCGGGGCGGGGGGCGGCGCCTGCGCGAGCAGTGCAGTCGCGGCGGCGGTGAGGAAAAGACACGCCAGTTTGGTTTTCATGGACGTTTCGGAGTTGCAGGCTGCTTGCCGGATGGCGCGGACTTCTGATAGCTCGCCACCATGGTCAGCTCGCCCATCAGTTTCATCTGCGTCGGGTCAGGCTTCACCGTCAGGTCGCGGATGCGGATGGTGGAATTGTTTTCTCCCAGCGACACCATGAACTTGAGCAGCTCGGCGTCGCCGGTGCTCTGGAAGCTGATGCGGAGCGACTGCTCCTCGAAATAGCTGTTCGTGTTCGCGCCGTGGCTGCCCTGGCCCGGATTGTAGGACATGACGTTGACGCCCGCGGCCCGCGCCTTGGGCTCGACGACGCGCATCAGCGCGAGCGCCATCTCGGCCGACGCAAGCTGGGCGCCGCCGGTGCCCTTCAGCTCCGTCTCCCTCTGCTGGAGCCGGGGGAGCTGGTCCACTTCCTTCTGGAAGTCGGCGAGCGTCTTCTGCGCCCTGATGATTTCGAGCTGCACCCGGGTCCAGTCCTTGAACCTCGGCCAGACGAACAGCGCGTTGATCACGACGAACAACACGAGCAGCGCGCCCACGACGATGCGCCGCTCCAGCGCGCCGAGGTTCAGCTTGTCGAAGAGGGTCTTCATTCGAGTTCGGGGCCGCGCAGCTCACAGCTGAGCGTCCAGTTGAACTGGTTGGCCGCCGCGCCGCTGCCCTGCGAGCTGGGCGCGCTGACGGTTTTGAAGAGCGGGACGCCGTTGAGCATGGCCGACTGGAGGGCCGCGCTGTAATCCGTGAGCTTGCTGATCTGCTCCGCGGGCACCACGCCGCGGAGCGACACCTTCTGCCCGCGCTGGAAGGCGAAGTCCGTGAGGGTCATGCCCTCGGGCAGCTTGGCGGAGACGGCCTTGAGGCTCTCGATGGCGGCGTATTTGAGCGCGATCTGCTCCTGCAGGACCTGGATGCGCGCCCGGGTGACAAGCGCGTTCGTGTAGGTGCCGGAAAGTTCCGCAACATCGCGATCCAGACCCTGCTTCTGACTCTCCGCCCGCAGGAGCATGGCAAAGAAAACCGCCAGGCCGAGGAGATAAACCGCGACCAGCGCGCCCAGTCCGCGCATCCACACGCTGTCCACCAGCTGCTGCCGGTAGCGCGTGATGAACTCCGCCGGGAGCAGGTTCGCCAGGCTCTCGCCGCGCGCCGCGCGCTGGGCGGAAAGCGTGGCCAGCGCCGCCGGCTCACAGGGAAGCGTCACGTCCACCGGCATGTCCGACAGGTCTCGCAGCACGCGCAGCCAGACATCCTGATCCTCCGGCACGGAGACGAGCCGGAAGCGCGGCGGGCCGGTGAGCCAGCCTTCGAGTTCGCCGGCCCACGCGGACTTCGTCAGCACCTCGCCGAGCTCACGCTGCCAGTGTTCCGGTTCGGTGAGCTTGGCCAGGGTGAGGCTGCGCAACTCGCCGCCATACCACCAGGCGACGAGGCACGAGTGTGCGTCCGCGCCGCTGCCGGGATAAACCCACGTCCCGTCACCCTCAACCTTCGTCGCGAGGACCTGGTGAAGCTGGGGCACTTCCAGCCGGTCGGCGAGGAAGCCGCGCCCCTCCAGCGTGCCAAGAAATTTCTCGACCTCATGCCGCGCGGCGATGAGCACGATGACGGTCTGCATCTCGCTGGGCACCGCCGTGCGCGCGGGCACCGGCTCGACACTCCAGGCGATCTGGGCGACGGGCAGCGGGGAAATCTTCTCCAGCGCCAGCTCCACCATCGCAAACAGCTCGGCACGGTCGCACTTGGGAAACTGCGCGACGCGGAGGAAGACGCTGCCCGCCGGGAGCCACGCGAGGTTCAGCCGGCTGCTGAAAAGCGAGCGCCAGTCTTTCGCGACATGACCGGCAGGCAGGGC
>JBAYGL010000040.1:0-18051 GCA_041666725.1 Limisphaerales bacterium | reverse complement strand
TGCCGCCGCCACCGCCACCGGCCCCGGTGTGACCGCCATGCGCGTGGCGATTGACACCAACCCGCTCTATGTCACGCAGGCCGGCGTGGCCCGGTATGTGCGCGGGTTGCTGGGGGGGATGGACGCGTTGCAGCCGGCGGATTGCGAGCGGCACACACTGGCATGGAAAGTGGAAAACCTCGCCTACGCGCAGCCGCGGCGCGCGATGAAGACTGTGTTTCGCGAGTTGATCTGGGCCAGATGGCTCGCGCCGCAGACCCTGCGTCGGATCCGCGCGGATTTGTTGCACACCACTTCCGTGTTTCCCATCCGCACCCCCCGGGGAACCAAAAACGTGGCAACCCTGTATGATCTGGCGCTGCTCCGGCATCCCGAGCGGTTTCGAACCTGGCAGCGCTGCTCCGGCCAACATCGGTTGCGCCGGCTCCATACGGCGGACCACATCATCACCATCAGCCAGTTCGCGGCGGACGAGGCGATGGCCCTGCTGGGGCTGCCGGCAGGGCGACTTACCCCGGTGCTGCTCGGGTGGGACGGAGTGGATGAAGGAGCCGGCCTGCCAGACGCGGCGTCCGCACTCCCGGTGCCGGGTGAATTTTTCCTGTTTGTCGGCTCGCTCGAACCGGGCAAGAACCTCGCGCTGCTGCGGGAAGTGTGGGCTGCGGCTGCGGCCACCGGCCAGCGACTGCCGCCCTTGATCATCGCCGGCGCACGCTGGGCCGGGGTGCCGGGCGAAGGACCGCCGCCGCCAGACTGGCACTACCTCGGCCATGTGTCCGATGTCGAGCTTGCGCGGTTGTATCGCCAGGCACTGGCGCTGGTGTTTCCGAGCAAATACGAGGGCTTCGGACTCCCGGTGCTGGAGGCAATGGGGCGTGGCTGTCCGGTGATCTGCTCCCGCGTCGCAAGCCTGCCGGAAGTGGCCGGCGATGCCGCCTGGTGGTGCGAACTGGAGGCCGGCAGCTATCTCGCCGCGCTCCGTGAATGCGCCGGCAACGGTCCGACCCGCCGGTATTTCGCGCTCGCCGGGCCGGTGCAGGCGCGGAGGTTCTCGTGGGCTGCGTGCGCGGCTGGGACGTTGGACGTATATCGCGCCGTGTTGCGAGACCGGATCTGATCATGACCGTATCCGTCGTCCAACCGAGCCCCAGGCACACGCTCATCAGACTGGGGCATCCGCGGTTCCTGTGGAATTGTTGAACGCGCCATGTCACAGCCAACCCTCAGACTGACCGTGTCACTGGCGGACCAGCTGTTCACACAGACGAAGTCCGTGGGCATCTTCAACCTGTCGCTGGGCCTCGTTGAACAGCTCGCCCGACGGCCTGAGGTTTCACGCCTGACGGTGCTCGCAAACCGCACGCTGGCCGGGCGGCTGCCCGACACCCTCGATGTTCGCTGGCACGACGCGCCGGCGCGCGGACGGCTGGGACGCATCTGGTGGGATCAGTGGGGCGTTTATTCGGCTGCCGCCGGCATCGACAATGAGTGGCTGCTGCTGCCGAAGGGTTTTGCCTCCTTCACCCGCGCCTGCCCGCGCCGTCTGGCCGCGTGTGTGGCGGACACAATCCACGATTTCTACCGGGCGCACCATCCACAGGCGACCAGCACGCTGGAGCGTGGCTATTTCGTCCGCAGCTTTTGGGGGACGGTCCGAAACGCGCAGGTCATCTTCACGATCAGCGATTTCACGGGCGGTGAAATTGCGCGGCTGGCAGACGCGCGGGGAGTGCAGACTCCACCCATCCACACCATCGGCATAGGCTTCTCGCGTTCCGGACCATCGGTCGTCCCAAAGGAAAACCGGCTGTGCGTGCTGGCCAGCCCGTTTCCACACAAGCGCACCGATCTGGCGGTGGGATGGCTCGCGCGCTGGCAGCGTGAGAGCGGCTTCCCCGGCCAGGTGGACTGGGTGGGCAGATGGCCGGCCGGGCTGCTCCCGCCCGATTGCCAAAACTGGCATCAGCATGAGCGGCTTCCGGAAAACGATTATCGCAGCCTGCTGGCACGCGCGAAGGCGTTGGTCTTCTTCTCAGAATATGAAGGCTTCGGGATGCCACCCGTGGAGGCGGCGCTGGCGGGGGCGTGCCCGGTCTTCTCGGACATTCCTGCGACGCGCGAGGTGATGGGTGAATGCGGCTTTGCATTTGCCAACACCGACTACGAATCCTTCCGCCTGGCGATGAACTCGTCCCTGGCAGTTTCGCGTGACCAAGTCGAGGCGTGGGCCGAACGGTTGCTGGCGCGGCATAACTGGAACCGGGTGCTCGACAGGCTGGTGGCGGGATTGCAGGCCGCGCAGTCACGGTAGCCGCCGAGGTGAGGAGGCGGATTTGAACCCGAAGCGGACGGCAACCGCCGGCGGGGAGCGCGGCCTTCAGGCCGCAGAAGCGTGCGCCAGTCAGAGGTGGTTCCGGCGCACTTTTGTTCCCGGGGCTCTCTGCGGCGTGAACGCCGCGCTCCTCGCGCCGCCACCGTTTCATCCGCGTTCTCTGCTTCGGAGTTCGGGTTGAACAGTGAACGGTTCCGCTTCCTTACCTCAGCGGCTACGGGCGTCTCACGCCAGCACGTCCCTGACCACGTTTCCGTGCAGGTCGGTGAGCCGGAAATCCCGGCCGGCGTGGCGGAAGGTGAGGCGCTCGTGATCGAAGCCAAGCAGGTGCAGGATCGTGGCCTGCAGGTCGTGGACGTGGACGGGATTCACCTCGGCCTTGAAGCCAAACTCGTCCGTCGCGCCGTAAACCGTGCCGCCCTTAACGCCGCCGCCGGCGAGCCAGGTGGTGAAGCCGTGATGGTTGTGGTCGCGGCCGTTGATCTTGCCGGCATTCGAGCCGGGCGTGGGCAGCTCGACGGTCGGCGTGCGACCGAATTCACCGCAGCAGATGACGAGCGTTTCTTCGAGCAGGCCGCGCTGCTTCAAGTCCTTCAACAGCGCGCCGATGGCCTGGTCGCATTCCCGGGCAAGGTTCCGGTGCTGGGTTTCCAGATCGTCGTGGCTGTCCCACGGCTGGCCCGCGCCGTGCCAGACCTGCACGAAGCGCACGCCGCGTTCGATGAGCCGGCGCGCCGTCAGAATCTGCCGGGCCTGCGTGCCCTCGCCATACATCGCGCGGATGTGGGCCGGCTCCCTGGTGGTGTCGAAGGCGTCCGCCGCCTCCATCTGCATGCGGTAGGCCAGCTCGAAGGAGGCGATGCGCGACTCCAGTTGCGCCTCGCGGGCGCGGGCGGCGGCATGGCGCTGGTTCAACCTCTGGAGCAGGTCCAGTTCCGCGCGCTGGTCGGGCAGGGAAATCTGCTTGTTGTTGATGTGCTCGATGAGCCGCTCGATGCGGGTTTCGGCGGAATTGATGTAGGTGCCCTGAAACACGCCGGGCAGAAACGCGCACTGCCAGTTCTGCGATTCCTGGATCGGATAGCCGCCGGGGCACATGGCGATGAAGCCGGGCAGGTTCTGGTTTTCCGTGCCGAGGCCGTAGGTGACCCACGAGCCCATGCTCGGACGGGGCAGGCGGGCGTCGCCGCAGTTGAGCAGCAGCAGGGAAGGCTCGTGGTTGGGCACGTCAGCGTGCATCGAGCGGATGACGCAGATGTCGTCGATGCTCTCCGCCGTGCGCGCGAAAATGTCGCTCACCTCGATGCCGCTCCTGCCGTATTTCTGGAATTTGAAGGGCGAGCGGAAGGCCGTGCCGGTGCGGCGTTCGGTGCGCAGCTCGTAGGGCAGCGTCTTGCCGTGAAATTGGGTGAGCGAGGGCTTGGGGTCGAACGTGTCCACGTGCGACGGGCCGCCGTTGAGGAAGATGTGGATGACGCGCTTGGCCCTGGCGGCGAAGTGCGGGGCCTTCGGTGCCAGCGGCGAGCCGCTGTTCAGTTCAGCGTGGGCCGGGGTGCCCAGGCCCAGTTCGCCCAGCAGCGCGCCCAGCCCGAGCGCGCCCATGCCCATGCCGGCGCGGCTCAGAAACTCACGCCGGGTGAGGGCCAGATGCTCAGGTCGAAACCCGTGATGACTCATCGTGCTCAAATTGACGGCGCCCGTGGTCGCAGGCTTCAGCCTGCGCGTCGAGTCGGATTGCTGAGCGCGGCTGTGTCCCGCTTGGCGCGGGATCAGCCGCAGCAAGGCCCGAGTGCTGGGCGGTGTAGGAATCTCAACGTCTCCAGGCCAGGCGCAGCCGCTGCGGCTGGCCTCCGCGACACAGCCGCGCTCCGAACGATTCGCAACCTGAAGGTTGCGACTACGGGGCGAGTTTCGCCGCCGCCGCTTCAACGGTGATGCCATCGAGGCGGAGGACCTTGTGCCGGGAGGTCTGGCCGCGCACGAGCGTCACGGCGCGGCGTGGCAGCCCGAGCGTCTCCGCGAGCAACGCCAGAACAGCTTCGTTTGCCGCGGCGTCCACCGGCGGCGCGGTGACGGCGACCTTCAACTCGGTGCCGTGGAGGCCGCCCACGGCATTGCGGCTCGCGCGGGGCTGAACCTTGACGGAGAGGAAGACGCCGTCGGCCTGGCTGCGAAGATACGGCGGGAGAGTCATGGTTGGCGTGCGGATCAGGCCGGGACAAAGTGAAGCATCGCTCCACGGGCGGCTACGTTAGCAGCCGTTCGCGCGCGGCGGTGACGCGGGCAATGGCGGCCTCGACGCTGCGGCCGCAGGCGTTCAGATGCCCCATCTTGCGGCCCTTGCGCGCCTCGGCCTTGCCGTAGAGGTGGAGTTTCACATGCGGGTCGGCAAGCGCGGCGGCCCAGTTCGGCTCGCCTTTTTCCCAGAGGTGGCCGAGCACGTTGGCCATCGCGGCGGGCGCGCGCAGCGCGGTGGAGCCGAGCGGGAGGCAGCAGACGGCGCGGACCTGCTGCTCGAACTGGCTGGTCACGCAGGCGTCCATGGTCAGGTGCCCGCTGTTGTGGGTGCGCGGGGCCAGCTCGTTCACCATCAGCCTGCCGCTCTTCGTGACGAAGAGTTCGACTGTGAGCAGGCCGACGACGCCGAGCTTTTCCAGGATGCCGGCGGCAAGCTCAACGGCTTCCTTCGCCAGACGCGGCTCGATGGCCGCCGGCGCGAAGGTCACGTCGAGGATGTGGTTGGCGTGGCGGTTTTCGAAGACGGGGAACGCGGCGAACTTCCCGTCCGCAGTGCGCGCGGCGACCACGGAGATTTCCTTTTCGAAGTCCACGAACGCCTCGTAGATGCCTTCCGCGCCTTTGAGGTTGGCGAAGACTTCCGCCGGGTCGGACTGCGGGAAAACCTTCTGCTGGCCCTTGCCGTCGTAGCCGAAGCTCGCGGTCTTGAGCACGGCGGGCAGGCCTAGGTCGCGCGCGGCGGCGTGGAGGTCGGCGTAGGTTTTGACGGCGCGAAAGGGCGTGGTGGGAAAGCCGTGGTCGCGGAGGAACGTCTTCTCGCGCAGCCGCTCCTGCGTGGTGTGGAGCACGTTGCCGCCGGGCCGGACAATCGTGTGGCGCGCGGCGACTTCGGACGCGGCGGAGGGCACGTTCTCAAACTCGAAGGTCAGCACGCTCACGCGCTGCGCGAAGTCGGCGAGCCGCTCCTCGTCGAGATAATCCCCGACCGCTTCAATGTCCGCGACCTGGCCCGCAGGCGTGTCCGTGTCCGGAGAATAGACGGCCACGCGATATCCGAGCTGGCGGGCGGCGATGGCCAGCATGCGCCCGAGCTGGCCGCTGCCGAGGATGCCGAGGGTCGAACCGGGGAGGATGGGGAAATTCACGGGCGGTCAGCTTGCGCGAAGCCTGGCGGCGATTGCGGCGGGTTCACGATGAAGATGGACCACAGCGTGAACCACGACCTCGGCTGGCTCAACTGTGTAGAAGAATCCATAAGGGAATGTCCTCGGCTTAAACCGGCGAAACGGGCGCGCGTAATAACGACACAACTCCGGGAAGAGGCCGACCAGCTTGAACCCCTCGTTCACCTCGCGTGCCAGCTTTCTTGCAGTGGCGGGATTCAATGACGCGTAGTGGTCGAACACTTGGATGAACTCGCGGTTGGCGAGCGAGGTAAACCGGACGTTCACCGCAACCTCGCGTGCGCCTGCGCCATGACTTCCTCCAGTGAAATTGTTTCGACCCGGCCCGCGAGATAATCGGCCCGCCGCCGCTCCAGTTCAACGAGCAGTGTCTGGTCCAACGCCGGGTCGAACTCATCCGTGAGGCTGGCGACGAGTTGCTCGGCGACAAATTCGCGTTCCGCAGGAGAGAGCCGTTTGGCTTGCGCCACCAAATCTTCAGCAATGGCAGTCATGGTGAAACTGTGCAGGCGGGCAGCGCTTTCGGCAAGTGTCAGTGCGGCGGCAGCGTGTGATTCTCCCGCACCTTCCGCGTCTGCTCCGCGCGGAACTTGTCGTAGGCCTTGCGGAACTTCGCGTGCTTGTTGCCCAAGATTGCGGTGGCGAGCAGCGCGGCGTTGATCGCGCCGGCCTTGCCGATGGCGAGCGTGCCCACGGGAATGCCACCCGGCATCTGCACGATCGAGAGAAGCGAGTCGAGGCCGCTGAGGGATTTCGACTGCACGGGAACGCCGAGCACGGGGAGCGAAGTCTTCGCCGCCGTCATGCCGGGCAGATGCGCGGCCCCGCCCGCGCCGGCGATGATGACTTCGAGTCCGCGGGCCGCCGCGGACTCCGCATACTCGAACATCCGGTCCGGCGTGCGGTGGGCGGAGACGACCTCGGCCTCATACGGCACGCCAAGAGCATCGAGCTGCGCGGCGGCGTGCTGCATGGTTTCCCAGTCGGACTGGCTGCCCATGATGAGGCCCACGAGAGGTTTCACCGGCTTGCGTTGGCTAGGCATAGCGGAGGGATTCAAGCGGAGCGGCGGCGGTTTGGCAACGCCGCTGCCAAGCCGGCCCGCGCTTCCGGTTGCGAATTCACGCCCAGCCTCCCTCACCCTGATCCTTTGAACCTGTCGGGGCCATCCTGCGGCGGGTTCGCTCCATCACCGGCTCCTCGCATTGGCCCGCAGGAAACCGAGGTGCGCCGATCACTCCCGGGGCGTGTCCTCGTCGGCCACCTTGGCGGCGTTCTCGAAGCGGGTGAAGCCCTTGAGGAAGGTGAGGTGGACGTCGCCGGTCGGGCCGTTGCGCTGCTTGGCGATGAGCAGATTCACGGGCACGGCATCGTAATTGGGCTGCTCGCCGGGATCTTCGTCGTCCTCCTTGCCCATCTTCGGCTTGTAGAGCAGGCCCACAAGGTCGGCGTCCTGTTCGATGGAGCCGGATTCACGCAGGTCGGAGAGCTTTGGCTTTTCGCCGGGGCCGCGCTTCTCGAGTTCACGGTTGAGCTGGGCCAGCACGATGATCGGCACCTTGAGTTCCTTGGCGAGCGCCTTGATGCCCTGCGAGATGTCGGCGATTTCCTGCTGTCGGTTTTCCGCCTTCTTGGCGGTGCTGCGGAGGAGCTGCAGATAGTCGATCACGAACAGCTTCACGTCGTGCTGCTGGTGCATCCGGCGGGCCTTGGCCCGGAGCTGGAGGATGCTCAGGCCGGCCGTGTCGTCGATGAAGAGAGGGCAGCCGGCCATCTTGCCGGCCACGGCGGTGAGCTTCGGAAAATCGCGCTCGGCCAGAAAGCCCTCGCGGATGTCGCGCAGGTTCACGCGGGCACGCGAGCACAGCATGCGCAGCACGAGCGAGTCGGCGCTCATCTCCAGGCTGAACACGCCGACGGGCAGCTTCATGTCCATCGCCACATGCTCGGCGATGTTCATGGCCAGCGACGTCTTGCCCATCGAGGGCCGCGCGGCGATGACGATCATTTCCCCGCCGTGAAAGCCGGTGGTCATCTTGTCGAGGTCGGTGAAACCGGTGGGAATGCCGGTGGTCTGTCCCTGCCGTGAGTGAAACTCCTCAATCTGCGCGATGGCCTTGTGGACCAGGTCCTTCATCACGAGGCTGACCGTTTCCTCGCGCTCCTCGCTGATGTGGAGGACTTCCTTCTCGACCTCGTCGAGGAGCTGTTCCACGTCGCCCTGCTGCGCCTCGTCGTAAATGCGCCCGACCACGCTGGTGCAGGTCTGGATCATCCGGCGGAGGAGGTGCTTCTCGACGACGATGTCCGCGTAGAACGGCAGGTTGGCCGCCGACGGCGTGGCGTCCACGAGCGCGGTGAGGTAGGCCACGCCGCCGATGGCGTCGAGCTGGCCCTTGTCCTTGAGCCGCTGGCGGACGGTGATGAGGTCAATGGCCGCCTTGGCGTCATACATCTCCACGAGCGTCTCGTAGAGAGACTGGTGGCGCAGGTCGTAAAAGGCGGCTGAAGCCCCGGCGTAGGCGCTGGGCGCGGGCGCGTCCCGGCGGGAGGGGGAGGAAGTGGCGCTGTCGTCACGCCGCGATTTGAACTTCTCGATGCAGGTGCCGATGGCCGCGTTGGGGTCGAGCAACATGCAGCCCAGCACGCCCTGCTCGGCTTCCAGCGAGTGCGGCGGCAGGCGGTCCACTTTCGAAAGGTCAATGGCCGCGTCCTTCCGGCGGCGCGTGCGCTTCAGATCGGGCGGGCCGGACGGGGCCTCCGCAGTCAAGTCAACGGAATCAATCACGGGGGAGAGAAGAAGCGAATTCGGCGGGTGTGACAGTTAAAAGTTGCTGGGAGATGCTCACACACTATTCACCGTGCCGCGCCTCTGGGTTCGGACTTGCCGCAGGTGAGAGGTGAAGAGGTTCAAGTGGCGTCAGGAAGGGCGCATCTTGCCCCCCCGGCCTCCGACCTGCCAGACAAGCGGGGACGCTTGCGGCACGGCCGGCCGGAGGCCGGCGCTACGTAGCGCCCGCGTCTCGCGGGCCGTATCGCCGGCGTCCACGCCGGCTCGGCTTCGGCGGCAGTGTCAAGATGCGTCCGTCAGGACAGTCTCCGAAGAGCATCATTGAAGGCAGCGGGCCGGACGTGCAGGATTTCCGGAGATGTCCGCCAAGTTTTGCCGCCGGACGACTTGCCATGAGCTTGAACGCCGCTGATCTGGAAACCCTGCCCGCACGGATCTGGCGCGACCTGGAATCCGCCGTTGCCGACGAGGCCGGCCCGTTTCGCACGCCGGTGCTGGGCACCACGAACCTCTTCGAGTGCTCCATGCGCGTCGTCATCCTGCGGCACGCGGACGGGGCCAGACGCGAGCTGATGTGCTACTCGGACGCCCGCGCGCAGAAGGTCCACCAGCTCAAGCTCTGCGAGCAGGCGCACTGGCTCTTCCATGATCCCGCGCGCCGCCTCCAGCTCCGCATCAGCGCCCACACGATGGTGCATCAGAACGACCCCATCGCCCGCGAGCACTGGCTGAAAACGCCGCTCGCGCACCGACGCAACTATTCCGCCAACCAGCCGCCCGGTTCGGACATCCATGCGCCCGGCGACGCCATCGCTCCCGCGCTCAAGTCGCCCAAAGTCACGGCCAGGGAGCTGGAGCCGGGTTACGAAAACTTCTCCGTGCTGGTTTCCACGGTTGACCAGATCGACTTCCTGCAGCTTGGCGATGAAGGCCATGTCCGGGCGGTCTTCAACTGGACCGCCGTGACGTGGAGCGGCCTCTGGCTGGTGCCATGAACCCAGGTGGATAACTCCCCATTGTCGCACGCCCGGCGTCCCGCTACGTTCCGCCCATGAAGTGGCTCACGCGACAGGAGCAGACGGTCTTGTTCACGCTGCTGTTGCTCGTGCTGCTGGGGCTGGCGGTGAAGACGTATCGAACGTCCACCGCCCCGCCGCAGTCCAACCCTTCGACCGCAGCCGCACGCTGATATGCAAAAATCCCTCAACGTCGAGGAAGTCCTCGATGCCATCCTCGCCAAGGACGCGCGCTACCACCGCGACGCCTACTACTTCGTCCGCGACGCGCTGGACGTGGCGCAGAAGAAGTTTGCCAAGGCCGCGAGCAGGGCCGCGCTGGACAAGCCCTCGCACGTCAGCGGCCAGCAACTGCTCGAGGGCATCCGCACCCACGCGCTGGAGCAGTTCGGCCCCCTGACGCTGATGGTGCTGGAGGAATGGGGCCTGCGCCGCTGCGAGGACTTCGGCGAAATCGTCTTCAACATGGTGGAAAGCTCGCTGCTTGGAAAAACCGAGAGCGACAGCCGCGACGACTTCAAGGGCGGGTATGATTTCTACGAAGCGTTCCGCAAGCCGTATCTGCCGAAGGCGAAGCTGCTGACGCAGAAGCCCAAGGTGGAAGAAGTCGGATGAACCGCAGAACACGCGGAATACACGGAAGGAGGCAAAGAAGATGAATGCCCGGTTGGAAGGTCCTTGGCGCGTGGCTTTCCCTCCTTTCCCTTTT
This sequence comes from Limisphaerales bacterium, assembly GCA_041666725.1. GTDB lineage: Bacteria > Verrucomicrobiota > Verrucomicrobiia > Limisphaerales > SXTU01 > SXTU01. The sequence continues at coordinate 7,781 of JBAYGL010000040.1, read as the reverse complement.
CCCCTTTCCGTGTATTCCGTGGTTTCCCCTCGCTTTCTCCTCAGCGGGCATAGCGCCCCTGAGTGGCGACGATGCGTTCAAACTCCACTTTTGGATAGTGACCAAAGTTCACGAGCAGGCCGAGTGGCAGACCGGTCACCTTGAGGTAGTTCTGGACCTGCGCTCGGTGCTCATCCGCCAGTGCCGCCACCGCCTTCAACTCGACCACCACCTTGTCGAAGCAGATGAAGTCCGGGATGTATTTCGACTTTAGCGGCGTGCCCTTGTATTCCAGCGTGCATGGTTGCTGCGGGATGAACGGCACACCTCGCAGGCCGAGTTCGATTTCAAGGCATTCCTGATAGACCGGCTCGACGAACCCGCAGCCCTTCTCCCGATACACCTCGAAGCACGCACCCAGAATTTTATAGCTCAAGTCCTCATGCAGAAGGTTGGTTGTCATGGCGAGCTTCTACCAAAACCAGCCCTTCACCGCGACCCCTTCGTCTTCCTTCCGCGTATTCCGCGTCTTCCGTGGTTTATGTCTTCTCTCCATTTGCCGTCCCCCCCCCGACCCGCTACCTTCCGCTCCCTGACTATGGCTGTTGCCCGCGCATCTCATCGCTCGACGAGCTCCTCCGCTTCCCTCCCTGCCATCCCGCCCGGCACCACCGTCACCACGCTCGACAACGGCCTGACCGTCATCTTGCGCGAGGACCGCTCCGCGCCGGTCGTGTCCGCGCAGGCGTGGGCGCAGACGGGCAGCGTCCACGAGGGCCGCTGGCTCGGCGCGGGCTTGAGCCATGTGCTCGAGCACATGCTCTTCAAGGGCACCGCCACGCGCCCGCCGGGTCAGATTGACCGCGAGGTGCAGGACGCCGGCGGCTACATGAACGCCTACACGAGCTTCGACCGCACCGTGTATCACATCGACGCCCCCAACACCGGCGCACGCGTCGCCGTGGACGTGCTCTGCGACATCATGCAGAACGCGACATTGCCGGAGGACGAGTTGAAGAAGGAACTCGACGTCATCCGCCGCGAGATGGACATGGGCCACGACGATCCCGGCCGCCGCGCAGGCCGCCGGCTGTTCGAGACGGCCTACACACGCAGCCCGTATCGCTTCACGGTCATCGGCTACCGCGACATCTTCGATACGCTGCGCCGCGAGGACATCGTGAGCTACTACCGCGAGCGTTACGCGCCCAACAACGTCTTCTTCCTCGTCGTGGGCGACATCGTGGCCGCCGACGTGCTCGCGCAGATCAAGGAAGCCTGGGCCAGGACGCCGGCGCGGGCGATTCCGCCGATGGTTTTGCCCGAGGAACCCACACAGGCCGCCGCGCGCGAAGTCGTCGAGGAAGCGCCCATCGAACTCGGACACTTCCACTTCTCGTGGCACATCCCCGACGTGCGGCACGCGGACATTCCCGCGCTGGACGTGCTCGCCACGCTGCTCGGCAGCGGCCGCAGCTCGCGGCTCTTCCAGAGCGTCCGCGAGAAACAGGCGCTCGCGCACTCCGCCGACGCGTGGACCTACAACCCCGGCCTGCCCGGCCTCTTCGGCATGAGCGGCGTGGTGGATGCGGACAAGTTCACCGCCGCCTGCGCCGCGATGCTCGCCGAGGTCGAGCGCATGAAGGCGAAGCCCGTGTCCAAGGCCGAGCTGTCCAAGGCCGTGAAGCAGTTCACCGCCGGCACGCTGGCCACGCGCAAGACGATGGCCGGCCAGGCGCAGGACCTCGGCGGCAACTGGCTCGCCGCGAGCGACCTGAATTTCTCGCAGCGTTTCCTCGCCGCCGTCCGCCGCCTGAAACCCGCCGACCTCCAGCGTGTCGCGCGCCAGTATCTCACGCCCGAGAACCGCACGCTCTACGCGCTGCTGCCCGAGGGTGCCGCGCCCAAACGCACGACGAGCGTCGAAGTCAGCAGCCGCAGCGACATCAGGAAATTCACGCTGCCCAACGGCCTGCGCCTGCTGGTGAAGGAAGACCATCGCCTGCCGTTCGTGAACTTCCGCGCCGGCCTGCGCGGCGGCGTGCTCGCCGAGTCGGCGGCCAACTGCGGGGCGAGCTCCATGCTCGCCAAGGTGATGATGAAGGGCACCAGGACCCGCACCGCCGAGCAGCTCGCGACGGAAATCGAAAGCGTCGGCGGCAGCCTCGACGCCTACAGCGGCAACAACAGCTTCGGCGTGACGGCGGAAGTGCTGCGCGAGGATTTCGCCCTCGGCCTCGGCCTCGTGAGCGAAGTGCTGCTGCGCCCGTCCTTCCCGAAGCCCGAGCTAGAGCGCGAACGGGAGATTCAGCTTGGGAACATCCGCCACCAGCGCGACGAGCTGCTCACGAGCTGCTTCAAGCTCATGCGCAAAACGCTCTTCGGAGACGTTGGGTATGGCCTCGATTCCCTCGGCACAGAAGCCACCGTGAAGGCAATGCAGGTCTCCGACCTCGCCGCGTTGCACCGGCAGCTCGTCACGCCCGACAACTGCGTCCTCGCCATCTACGGCGCGGTGGAGACGGAGCGCGTCGCCGCCGCCGTGAAGCACACCTTCGGGAAGTGGAAGCCGGCCACGCGCGCAAACCCCATCCGCCAGACCCCAGACCCCATCCCCTCGAAACTCCGCCGCGCCAGCGACACGCGCGACAAGAAACAAGCCGTCCTCGCCATCGGCTTTCCCGGCACGACCATCAATCACGAAGACCACTACGCGCTGGACCTGATCCAGGAGGCGTGCAGCGACATGGGTTCGCGGCTCTTCACGCGCATCCGGGAGAAGCTCGGCCTGGCCTACTACGTCGGCGCGCAACACCTCGCGGGACTTGTGCCCGGCTACTTCGCCTTCTACTGCGGCACCGCGCCGGAGAAGGCGGCGCAGGTGGAGAAGGAGCTGCTGGCCGAGGCCGATTTGCTCCGCACCGAGGGCTTGAGCGAGGAAGAGCTGAAACGCGCCAAGGCCAAGATCATCGGCCAGAAGAAAATCTCCCGCCAGGACCTCGGCGGCCAGGCGATGCTCCATGCGCTCGACGAACTCTACGGCCTCGGCTACGCGCACCACGAGCAGGACGACGCCCGCTACGAAGCCGTGACGCTCGCTGAAGTGAAGGCCGTCGCCGCGCGCTACTTCGTCCCCGATGCCGGCGCCGTCGCCGTCATCAGCGGGCCGGCGGCCTGAGCAGAGCGCTGCCCGAGTCGGCGGGGAGCATCTTGACACTTGCTGCCCCCGGCCTCGACCTGCCTGCCAGGCAAGCGGGGACGCTTGCGGCACGGCCGGCCGGAGGCCGGCGCTGCGTAGCGCCCGCGTCTCGCGGGCCGTATCGCCGGCGTCCCCGCCGGCTCGGCTTCGGCGGCGGTGTCCAGATGCGCCGGAGTCGGCGCTTTACGCCGCCGGACGCTTTGTGTTTCCTGCGGCCATGTTCAGCCTGCGAATCCTTGCCGTCGTTGCCGTCGCGCTGCCGCTGTCAGGGCAAGTTTCCCTGCCGAATGCCAAGCCCGTCCCGCTCGTGCAGGCGCTGCCGCAGCCGTATGAACAGGTCTCCTTCCAGCGCGACGGCGCCGAACTGGCCCGCCTGCACTTCGGACCGGGGCTGAACCGTCCGTTTGTCTTCCCGCTCATCGGGCCGTCGGGCCGTTCGGTCACGCGCATGGGCCATCCGCACGATCCGGTGACCCACAGCCATCACAACTCGATCTGGGTTTCCCACCACGACGTGAACGGCGTGAGCTTCTGGGCCGACCAGGGCACAAACCAGGGCCGCATCGTCGGGCAGCGGCTGGAGAAACTCGAAGACAGCGACACGGGCGCGGCGGCGACGATCTTCAATCACTGGGTGGACAAGAATGGCAGGGTGCTGCTGGAGGAGCGGCGGCGCGTGAGCCTGGAGTTGCTGTCGAACCACGAGACGTTGCTCGTGCTGGACCTGCGCTTCGAGGCGAAGGGCGCACCGGTCACGTTCGGCAAGACGCCGTTCGGCCTCGTGGGCGTGCGAATGGCCAAGACCATCGGCCTCGCGGACGGCGGCGGGACCATCCGCAACTCCGAGGGCAACGTGGACGAGCAAGGCGACAACGGCTGCTTCTGGAAGCGCGCCCGCTGGTGCGATTACTCCGGGCCGATTCTCCCCGGCAAGAACGAGGGCGCGACGCTCCTCGACCATCCGGCGAATCCGAACCACCCGACGTTCTTCCACGTGCGCAGCGACGGCTGGATGGGCACGAGCTTCACGCACGACGCGACGCGCGTGGTCGAACCGGGCAGGCCGCTGCAACTGCGCTACGCCGTTTACGTTCATGCCGGAGTGCCCGCGCGTGAGGCGTTGCAAAAGCAGTGGGACAGCTTCGCGAAGACGGCCCTGCCGGACCTGAGCGGGAAGAGGAAGTAGGTGCCAGCGTGCCGACGACTTTCACTTCTCATTAGCACCGGGCTTCAGCCCGGTGAAGCGAACAAAGGCAGCGGAAGCCGTTTCAACGGCTTCCGCCCGAGGGCCGGCTGCATAGTCGAAGCACAAACCATTGAAACCGTTCGCGTCGCTTCGATGTCGCCCCCTTGCCACTTGCGGTTTGCGGCCTCTCCCACCATGTTCCGCGCGTGCGAATCGGCCATCAGTCAGGCGAGCAACAAGAACGGCAGGGCGGGCGTCGTCCCGTCATGCTGGTCTTTCTTCAGCGCTGGATCATCAGCACTCTCTCCGTCCTCGTCGCCTCGCACATCGTCCCGGGAATCAATTACGACAAGGACAATGTCGCGAGCCTTTTCGTCGCGTCGCTGTTGTTTGGCATCCTCATCACCTTCCTGCGACCGCTGCTGTTTCTGCTCACGCTGCCGCTCGTGGTCGTATCGCTCGGGTTCTTCGTGCTCGTCATCAACGCCGGGCTGCTTTACCTCGTCGGCTCGATCGTGAAGGGCTTTCACGTGACGGGCTTCTGGCCGGCCTTCTGGGGCGCGCTGGTCATCAGCCTCGTATCGCTGGTGCTCAACACCCTGACGGGAACGGGCGAAAGCCGCGTGCGCGTGCGCCGCCCGCCCGCCGGCGACAAACCTCCCGGCGGCGACGGCCCGGTGATTGACGTCTGAGCGGGCGTCCGTTTGGTGTCCACCCTTCAGGGTGTCACGGTCGTCTGACACGCCCGAAAAATCTCACGCCTCATATCCACTACGTGTGAAGGTTGGTGGAACTGGCACCGGTGGCCGAGTTGCTCCTTCTCCCTTCGCGGAGCGAGGGGAGAAGGTGGCCAAAGGCCGGATGAGGGGTGCGGACGCCGAATATCTCCGAATGAAACCCCTCACCCCGGCCCTCTCCCCTTGCTCCGCAAAGGGAGAGGGAGGAACGCAGTCCCCTGCGCCTGGGTTCAACCAGATTTCACCGGTAGTTGGTATCACGCCAGCAGCCGCTCGATCTCCTCGTAAGTCCGCACGATGTGCTGCGCGTGCGCCAGCTTCTCCGCCGGCAGGGTGTTCGTGATGGCAACCGCCGTCATGCCCGCCGCCCGCGCCGCCGTGACACCCGCCGCTGAGTCTTCAATCACGCAGCAGTCCGCCGGTGCGACCCCAAGCAGCTCCGCCGCCCGGAGGAATATGTCGGGCGCGGGCTTCCCCTGCGCCACGTCCTGCACGCTCACGACCACCGGGAAAAACTGCCGCAGGGACTTCATCGCGAGCACTTCCTCGATCACCGGATGCACCGAGCCGGACGCCACCGCGAGCCGGTAGCGGGCCGCGAGCTTCGTGACGAGTTCCGGCAGGCCGTCGAAGATGGGCTGCTCGCGGCGGATGATGTCGATGAGATGGTTCTGCTTCCACGCGGTGAGTTCCTCGATCGTCCACTTCGGGTTGTGCCGGGCGATGAAGTCCAGCCACACCGCGCGGTCCGAGCGGCCGATGTATTGCTCGAAGTGGACGCCGTGCGTCTGGCCGTAGCCCATCTGCTCAAACACGTCGAGAAACGCGCGCTCGTGGCGCGGCTCGCTGTCAATGATGACGCCGTCCATGTCGAAGATGATCGCGGAGAAGAGAGGCATATCAGGAGAGAGCAGGACTAGGAGCAGGAGGTGGGAATGAGGCAGGCGGCGTTTTCTCCTGCTCGCAATCTTGATCCTGCGAGGTTCAATGAAACACCGACTCCTTCGGACGTTCGACGAAGTGGAGCAAATTCCCCTCCGTGTCCGAGAAGAACAGCACGCGTCCGCCGCCGCCCGCCGGCCTGGGCGGCTCGGTGAAGACGATCCCGCGCCGCGCAAGCCCGGCCTGCGCCGCTTCGATGGAATCCACGCGCAGGGCCAGGTGACGCCAGCCCGCGACGCCGTTGTCCGTGGTGTCCCTGACCGAGCCGGTCGCAGCATAGATCTCGATCATCAGGCCGCCGCCCAGTTCGAGGAAGAAAGCCGGCGGTGTCTGGCCGTTGTCGAATCGCAGCTTCGCGCCCAGCACGCGCACATACCAGTCCTTGAGGGCGACGGGATCGTGGGCCGGCAGGCCGATGTGTTCGACGGAGAACTTGAGTTCGCTCATGCGGCGGGGATTTCGGGCAAGCCGGGATGAATCTGCAACCGCAAAACATCAATTCAAACTGAACTCCGGGATGGCGAACTGCCGGCCCCACTCGGAGCGCAGCGTTCACGCCGCAGAAAGCCCCGGGAGCAAAAGTGCGCTGGAACCACCACAGACTAACGCATGCTTCTGCGGCCTGAAGGCCGCGCCCCTCGCCGATGCAGTCCAGCTTCGGAAGGCGGCGTCACGCCCCGGCCACGCCACCTACGCCGAGTAGTCGAGATACACCGTCTTCACCTTCGAGTAGAACTCGATCGCGCCCGCGCCCTGCTCCTTGAACGAGTCGGTGCTGCTCTTCTTCACGCCGCCGAACGGAGCCTGAAGCGCCAGGCCGGTGGAAATCTGGTTCACCTTCACCACGCCCGCCTCGATGCGCTCGGTGTAGAGCATCGCCTTCTTCAGGTCGCGCGTGACGAGGCTGGCGCTGAGGCCCACGTCCACGCTGTTCGCCACGGCAAGCGCCTCGTCGAAGCCGTCCACGGGAATGATGCCGACGACCGGACCAAACACCTCCTCGCACGCAATGCGCGCCGCCGGCCTCACGTCGCCCAGCACGGTGGGCTGCATGAAGTGGCCGTGCGCGAGTTCGCCATCCGTGAGCTGCGCGCCGCCGCAGAGGAGCGAAGCCCCTTCCTGCTGGGCAATCTGCACGTAGTTCAAGTTGCCTTCGAGCTGCGTTTTGCTCACGGCCGGCCCCATCGTGACGCCGGACTTCAAGCCGTTGCCCACGACGATCGCCTTTGCCTTCTCGACGAGTTTTGCGGCAAACGCGTCGGCCACGCTGCGCTCGACGATCACGCGGCTGGTTGCCGTGCAGGCCTGGCCTGTGAGGCCAAACCCAGCGACGGCCACGAGGCGCGCGGCGAGGTCAAGGTCGGCGTCAGCGAGGACGATGGTGGGGTTCTTGCCGCCCATCTCCATCTGCGCGCGGGCCATGCGCGGCGCAAGCTGCTGGTAAATTTGCGAGCCGACTCCGAGCGAGCCGGTGAAGGAAAGGGCGACGACCGCCGGGTTGGTGGCGAGTTCGCCGCCCACGGCGCGGCCGTCACCGATGACGACGTTCAGCACGCCCTTGGGCAGCCCGGCTTCGGCGAGGATTTTGGCCAGCTCGCAGGTCATCGCGGGAGCCTGCGAGGCGGGCTTGATGATGACGGCGTTGCCGCTGACGAGGGCGGGGGCCATTTTCCACGCCGGGATGGCGATGGGGAAATTCCACGGTGTGATGAGCGCGACGACACCGAGCGGCTCGCGG
>JBAYGL010000039.1:0-18111 GCA_041666725.1 Limisphaerales bacterium | reverse complement strand
TTCCTGTCCCCGACCGGCGTGCGATGAACCAGAGCCCGCACGGCGAGGCCGCGTCGCGCAAGAACGGGCAGGGCGTGACGGCCCAGTTTCCCGCTGGCTCCGAAGATGGCGACGACAGGAGATGTCATGACGGTGGCGTTGAAGAGTGGTTCGCTGGCTCAGGGGAACATGCTCAAGAAACAGGGTGGCATCGGCTCGAAACACCGGTGCCGGACAGATCAGACCTTCGGTTCCCAGCCGGGCCGATACTCACGCTTCCAGAGCTTCTGCGCCTCGGGGTTGCCGAGGATGTGTCCGTTCTTCGGGTCGATGTTCAGCACCGAGCTGGTGCGGTAGGCGATGTTGGCGAGGTGGCAGAGCATCGAGCTCTTCTGGCCTTCGCTGATGGGGGAGTTGAGCGGCTTATTCTCGCGGATGGCGTCCGAAAAGTTCTGGAAGTGCGGGATGTCGCCGCCGCCGGGGCCGCCGGACTTCTTGTCCACTTCCTTGCCCGCGTTGTCGAAGACGGTGTAGTCGTTGCTCCCGCTCATGGTCATCATGCCCTTGTCACCGTAGAAGCTGACAAACGGCAGCTTCTCGCCCTTGCGCGGGTTGCACGAGCTGTCATCCCACGACGCGCCGCAGTGGCCGAAGTCAAAGACCGCCGAGCCGGTGTCGGGCGTTTCCTGGTCGTCGTCCCAGTGGTAGCGCGCGCCGAGGAACGTGACCTTCGTCGGATACTCCACGCCGAGGCCCCAACGCATCACATCCAGCCCGTGCGGGCCGTTGTTCGCCATCTCGCCGCCGCCGTAGTGCCAGTGCCAGTGCCAGTTGTAAGGATGGAGGTTGTCCTTGTAAGGGCGCTCCGGAGCGGGGCCCTGCCAGAGTGACCAGTCCAAGGTCGCGGGCGGCTGGCCCGGCTGGCCTTTTTTGATGCTGGGGCGTGCAGCGTTGTAATAGCCGCGGGAGAAAAGGACTTTGCCGATCACGCCCTCGCGCAGTTTCTGAATGCCCTCGATGACGTTCGCGTAGCTCCGGCGCTGGTTGCCCATCTGGCACTTGCGCTTGTATTTCGCAGCGGCGGCGACGATGGCCTCGGCCTCCCACGGATTATGACTGCCGGGCTTTTCGACGTAAACGTGCTTGCCGGCCTGCATGGCCATGATTGCGGCGGGCGTGTGCCAGAAGTTAGGCGTGGCGATGGAGATGGCATCCACGTTCTTGTCGTCGAGGATGCGGCGGAAGTCACCGACGCCCTGCGTCTTGCGGCTGGGCTGCTTGCCCTCGGCGGTTTTCAAGCCGCTGGCCAGCCGTGCGGAGTCCACGTCGCACACGTAGGCGACTTCCACGTTGCTCACGCCCAGGTGCCCGGCCACGTGCGCCATGCCGCGCGAGAGGCCCACGACGCCGACGACGACGCGGTTGCCGGGGCTTTCCGCCGGCATGACGGCGGGCGGCCTGCCCAGGGCGAGGATCGCGCCGAGCGCGCCGGTGGACTGGACGAAATGACGACGGGAAACAGGCGAGGAGTTCATGTGTGTGATTTTCGATGCGGTCACCGGCCGTTGCATTCAGGAAAACAAAACGCGGCGGCGCAAAAGCGCTGCCGCGTTTTGCGCACGGTAGAAAGCTGGCTATTGCTTCGGATTCGCCACGCCAATGGTGCCGAATCCAACGCGCGGGCCTGCGTTGCCGACGGGCTGCCCGCCGTCGTCGGGTTTGGCGTGGATGATGACCCCGCGTCCGATGATCGGGTTCTTCGGTCCCAGCAGGGAGATGTTGCTGAACTCGCCGCGATAGACGGTCTTGCCCTGCGCGTCGGCCTGGAGATTGCCGAGATCGCCCGCATGGCGCGCGTCGGAGCCGGGCAGCCCGTGTGGTTTTTCCTCCGGGTTGTAGTGGCCGCCGGCCTTGGTGCCATCGGTCCCGGTGCCGTCACCGAACTCATGAATGTGCATCGCGTGCCGCTGATTGGGGGTGAGGCCCGAGATCTCGCCGTAGACATACACGGTGCCGTCCACCTCGGTAAAACGCACGACGCCCGTGCATTTGTTGCCGGCGGTGGGCTGGACGACCGCGACGAGCTGCTTCACGGCGTTCCCGGCGGGCGCGGCGTGGGAGGCATGGTCGTGCTTGGCGTCGCAGCAGGAGGAGTGGGCGCAGCCCGAGGTGAAAACAGCATACGCGGCGACCAGTGCGCCGGCGGTGAGCGAGAGAGGTTTGTTCATGGGAATGGCGGGTTGAGCTGTGGTGGATCAGACGAATCGAGAGTAGCGCCCGCAAAGATCGAAACAAGCGGCGAATCGACGTTCGCATTTCTTGTCAGTCCCGGGCTGCCCACATGGTTACTTGGCTTGACGGTCCGGTTAAATACCACTATCAAGTAGCCGTCAGTCTGCCTCTATCCAAACCGCCCGCAATCAAGCGTCATCTTATGAATCGTAATTCTTGGCTGTCCCTCCTGTTTGCCCTGCTCGTCGCCTCGACGACGGTCCGTGCCGACGACGACGGTCGTTTCCTCGGGCGCGCCATTGATCTGACCGACAGGTCGCGTGTCGAAGGCAACTATCAGGCTCCCCCGCCCCGCCCCGCCCCCCTGCCGGCCCCGCGTCCCGCGCCGCTCCCGGCCCAGCCGGCTCCACGGGTTGCCGCCGAGGCCCGCGGCTGCAATGTCCGCCTGGTCAAGCAAATGCCCGGCGAGGTCGCCTTCGGCCAGGAGTTCATGTATCAGCTTCAGGTTTACGCCAACGAGAATGTCGCCGACGTGATCGTGCGCGACATTGTCCCCGAGGGCGCGGTTTACGTCCGCAGCGAACCGCCCGCGAAAGTGACCGGCAACCTGCTTGAATGGAACCTCGGCGAGATGGATGCCGGCCAGGTCCGTGAAATCCGTGTATGGCTGCGTCCTGAGCGCGAAGGCCGCCTCGGCTCCTGCGCCACCGTTCACGCGCTGTCCCGCGTATGTGCGTTCACCATGGTGGGCCGCGCCACCCTCGCCCTCACCAAGACCGGCCCGGCCACGGCGGTCATCGGCGAGGACGTGAGCTACAACATCGTCGTCTCCAACTCGGGCAACGCCGTCGCCAAAGGCGTCGTCGTCACCGACACCGTTCCCGAGGGGCTCACGCATGCCAGCGGCCAGTCCACGCTGAGCTTCAACGTCGGCGACCTGGGTCCGACCCAGTCCCGTTCCATTCCCGTGGTGCTCAAGGGCGTGGAGCGCGGCCGCCACGTCAATGCCGCCACCGCCACTTCGAGCAACGCCGGCAAGGTCAGCGCCGATGCCGCCACCACGATCTTCCAGCCCGGCCTGCAGGTCTCGAAGGTCGGCCCGCAGGAACAGTTCATCGGCAAATCCGCCGACTACACGATCACCGTGAGCAACATCGGTGACACCAAGTTGAGCAACGTCACCGTCACAGATTCCGCACCGGCGGCCACGCGCATCATCGCGGCACCGGGGGCCGCGATCTCGGACACCCAGGCCGCCTGGCGTTTGACGGAGCTGGGCCCGGGTGAGAAGAAGACCTTCAACATCACCCTCACCACGGCCACCGCCGGCACGCATGCGAACAGCGTTGTTGCCGCCGCCGGCGGCCTCACGGCCAACGCCCAGGCCGCCACCATCTGGCGCGGCGTCGGCGGCATGCTGGTCGAAGCCGTGGATGACCCCGACCCGATCCTTGTCGGCGGCACGACGACCTACACGGTGCGCATTACGAACCAGGGCTCCGGCGATCTCCTCAACATCAACACCATTGGCAGCTTCCCGAAGGAGCTGACCCCCGTGGCGGCCGAGGGCGGCGCCGTGAGCGGCCAGACCGTGCGCTTCCAGACCGTCCCGCGCCTCGCCTCGAAGCAGTCGATTCAGTTCAAGGTCACCGCCCGTGGAGCGAACGAGGGTGATGGCCGCGTGAAGTTCACCTTCACCGAAGACAGCCTCACAGCCCCGGTCATCAAGGAAGAGAGCACCCGCGTGTTCTAAACCGCTTCCCGTCCCATTCGCGCGCAGGCCCGGCTCACACCGGGCCTGTTGCTTTTCACGGAGCGCGGACGCCCACGTCCGCAGCATATGCCATGGCGGCCCGACTGCGGACGTGGGCGTCCGCGCTCCTGACGCATTCTCCCGCGCAGCGCGGAATTGCTTTCCGGCCGGCGTGCCTTTTAACCTTGCCACGCCTATGAACGAAGACTCCGGCCACAAGCACACGTGGAAATTCTTCCTCGCCGGCGGCGTGGACCAGGTTGCGCTCCGCACCGGCGCGGACATTGCCAACCTCGGCCAGCTCGACCAGAAGCTCTGGGTCGCGCTCGCCGTGCCGACGCGCGGCATTGAGTTCGACACAAAGACGCTCGACTTGATCGACACCGACAAGGACGGACGCATCCGTCCGCCGGAACTGCTCGCCGCCGTGAAGTGGGCGGAGACCTCCTTCAAGAGCCTCGACGACCTGCTCAAGGGCGGCGATTCCGTTCCGCTTGCCGCCATTCAAGATTCCGCGCTCGCCGCCACCGCGCGGCGCATCCTGGAGAATCTCGGCAGGCCCGCCGCGACGGCCATCGCGCTGGCCGATGTGGCGGACACGAGCCTGATTTTCGCCGCCACGCGATTCAACGGCGATGGCATCGTGCCTGCGGACGCCGCCGGCGACGACGCGACGAAGCTGGCCATCGAAGATTTGCTCGCCACCGTCGGAGGCCTGCCCGACCGCAGCGGCAAGCCCGGCGTGAACCAGGCGAAGGCGGACCAGTTCTTCGCCGAGGCGCAGGCGTTCTCCGACTGGCACGCGAAGTCCGAGGACGACAAGACGGCCATCCTCCCGCTCGGTGACGCCACCGCGTCCGCCTCCGCCGCCATCAAGGCGGTGAAAACGAAGGTGGACGACTATTTCGCCCGATGCCGTCTGGCCGCATTCGACTCGCGCGCCGCCGGGCCGTTGAACCGCGCCGAGGCCGAGTTCGTGGCGCTCGCCGCGAAGGATCTCACCATCAGCTCCGAGGACATCGCGAAGCTCCCGCTTGCGCACGTCGAGCCGGGCCGCGCGCTGCCGCTGGGCGGCGGCGTGAACCCGGCGTGGCAGACGGCGGTGGAAAACCTCGTCGCCAGCGCCGTCACTCCGTTGCTCGACGCAGGCAAGACGATTCTGACCGAAGGCGACTGGACCGCGTTGCAGGCGATGGTCGCGCCGTTCAACGCCTGGGCCGCCGCCAGGCCGGCAACGAGCGTCGAGAAGCTCGGCCCCGTCCGCGTGCGCGAGCTGCTCGCCGGCGATGCGAAGACCGCGCTCGCCGGGCTCATCGCGCAGGACGCGGCGCTGGAGGCGGAGTTCAGGCAGATCGGCGCGGTGGAGAAGCTCGTCCTCTTCCAGCGCGACCTCGTGCGGTTGCTGAACAACTACGTGAGCTTCGCCGAGTTCTACGGCCGGCGCGGTTCCGTGTTCCAGGCCGGCTCGCTCTTCCTCGACGCCCGCACCTGCCACCTCTGCATCGAGGTGGTCGACGCCGGCAAGCACGCCACGCTCGCAGGACTCTCCGGCGCCTACCTCGCCTACTGCGACGTGACCCGTTCCGGCGGCGCGAAGAAAACCATCGTGGCCGTCTTCACCGACGGCGACTCCGACAACCTCATCGTCGGGCGCAACGGCGTCTTCTACGACCGCAAGGGCCTGGACTGGGATGCGACCATCACGAAGATCGTCGCCAACCCCATCAGCATCCGGCAGGCGTTCTGGTCGCCCTACAAGAAATTTGTCCGGCTCATCGAGGAGCAGATCGCCAAGCGCGCCGCTGCCGCCGAGTCGGAATCGCAGGCCAAGATCGGCACCGCCGCCACGGCCGTCGCGCAGGCGGACAAGGCCAGGCCGGTTGCAAAGGAAGAGCCGAAGAAACTCGACCTCGGCACCATCGCCCTCATCGGCACGGCCATCAGCGGCGTCAGCGGCATGATCGGCATGTTCCTCGGCACATTGCTCGGCCTGGGCCTGTGGATGCCGCTGGGAATTCTCGGCATCGTGTTCCTCATCTCCGGTCCCTCGATGCTCCTGGCCTATTTGAAACTTCGTCAGCGCAACCTCGCTCCGATCCTCGACGCCAACGGTTGGGCCATCAACACCAAGGCCAAGATGAACGTCCCGTTCGGCTCCGCACTCACAAACGTCGCCAAACTCCCGGCCAACGCCGAGCGCTCGCTCGACGATCCTTACGCTGAGAAGCAGCGTCCGTGGAAGACCTATGCCGCACTGGCTGTCATCCTCGTCCTCGCCTATTGCTGGTCCATCGGCAGGCTGGACGACTATCTGCCCGAGCCGGTGAAGAGCACGCACGTCTTCCCCATGTCGGCGAAGTGACGGGACGCGTCTTCGCACGCCACAGAGCGCGGCAGCTTGAAGCGGCATGAATGCCGCGCCGATGCGTGCCTCGACTTGGCGCGTGCCGCTGTTCATCCTCTTTCCATGAACTGCTGGCTCGTGAAATCAGAACCCGAGGCCTACTCGTGGGACAAGTTTGTCAAAGATGGCGGCACCGCCTGGACCGGCGTGCGCAACTTCACCGCGCGCCTCAACCTCCGCGCGATGAAGCGCGGGGACCTCGTCTGCTTTTACCACAGCGTGACCGGCAAGGAAGTCGTCGGCCTCGCGAAGGTGACGAAGGAGGCCTATTCCGACCCGACCGCGAAGGAAGGCGACTGGTCGTGCGTGGACCTCGCGCCGGTGAAGCCGCTGGCGAGGCCCGTGTCACTCGACGCCATCAAGGCGGACCCGGCGCTGGCGGGCATTCCGCTGGTGCGCCAGTCGCGCCTCTCGGTGTCGCCGCTGACGAAGGAGCAGTTCGCCCGCGTGCTGGCGCTGGGCGGGACGAAGCTGTGAGCGGCAGCGCAGATTGGGGCAGATTGCGCCATGAATTGCCAGCTTCGCTCCGTCGCGCTGGCGCTGGCCCTTGGCTGCGGCGCGGCGTGCGGCACGACGCGGACGCAACTGTCCGCGCCAGCGGTAGGGCGAGACTCCGTCGAGCCTCACGACCTAGATGCTCGCTTCGCTCGCGCCTCCCGCGTCGGCGAATGGGGTTCGACGGAGTCTCACCCTACCGACAAACCCGGCGGCGACTCCAAGTCGCCGGCACGGAATTTCCAGAAATGGAATCCCATCTGGTGGTTTGGCAACGTGGACGACCCGGAGCCGCCGGACTGGTATCGGCCCGGTTCGCCATGCCGTCGTCCGCTCTGGCAGTTGCGGAACCCGCTCCACAATTTCACCTTCTACGTCATCGGCATCGCTGACAGGCCGTTCACCCGCACCGGCAGGTTTCCCGACGCTGTCTTTGCACCGGACGGGGGCTGGAACTGGGCGGTCGCGGGTTGCAAGTGGGTTCGCCTGCCGTTTATTTCCTACAACGGCGAATGGTGGCGGTTTTACCTCGGCTGGCGTGAGCGCGGAAATTTTGGCGGCAAGGTGAACGTCGGAAAACTCCCCGCCCCAGATCTCAAACCCCAGATGCCGGACCCAATTACGAAGTGAGCGGAACCTCGTGATACTCCAGCGCCCATTCCTGCATGTAGCGGACGCGGGTGGGACGGATGCGATAGACGAGGAGCTGCGGGTTGTCGAGCGAGCCAAGGAACTGCCGCATCAGCGGGTTCGCGTCCCAGATTTCCTGGAGCAACGGACGTTCGGTGACGACTTCCGCCGCGCCGGTGAGCCGCACCTGATTGTGGCCGTCGTCCATGTAGCAGAGTTCGACCTTGGGATTCACGGCGATCTCGCCGGTCTTGTGGTAGAGGCGAAGGTTGGCCACGAAGACGGTGAAGCCATCCGTGCGGACTGGCGACACGGGCCGCACGCGCGGCTGGTCGCCGTCCATCGTTGCGAGCACCGGGAAACGGTCGGCCTTGAGGACACTGCGCGCGAGGTCAAGCAGCTCGGCGGGTGCGATGGGCTTGGGGACCGGCTTGGACATCGCCTTCAGGCTTTGTATTCCACAAGCACGCCATATTCGGTGACGGGCGTGGTGGTTTCCTTCCCCTCGGCATCCTTCTGCTTGAGGTGGTGGGTGTATTGGATGCCCGTGATGGTGATGATGTCATCCTCGGGATGCTGGCCGATGAAGCTGGACACCGCATCGTCGAAGGTGTCCTTCCCGTCCTTCACATGCTCGTGGTGGCGGAAGGATTTCACGCGCAGTTTTTTGACGGTCTTGGCGGCGACATCGAGAGACTGCGAGGCGTTCTTGATGATCTTCGCCTCGGGAAAGTCGCCCTGCGGAATGACGGGCGAACGCTCCACCTCAACCGGCGCACCGCCGCCGCTGGGAGCCGGGATGATGAGCACTTCCTTGCAGCCGGGACATTCGATTTCCTGGCCGACGCCGGATTCGTCAATGCTCAGTTCCAGGTTGCAGAAGGGGCAGTTGAAGGAGAAATCAGCCATAACGCGCGTTTGGTTTCTGTGCTTGGGCGACGTTAAGCGCGGGCCAGCGGGCAATCTAGTCAAAAGTGGATGCGGGAGAAAAACGCACACGTCGAAGGCGGGGGAGTCTTCGCGCGTCGAAGGCTGTCATGATGAACCCCATGCTGGACGCCCGCCGCCGCTTTTGCCGGCTGCTTGCCTTCGCCACCCTGAGCGTCGCATTCGCGCTGCCGCTGCTCGCCGCGCCGGAAGCCTTCGAGATTGGCCCCGACAACAAGGACCAGCTTCCGCGCGGCAAGGAGGCTGACGGCATCATCGGTGACTTCGTGCTGCGCAATGACAAGGTCGAGGCCGTCATCTCCGCGAATCTCACGCTGCGCCGCGCGAACATGAGCACGTTCTACGGTGCCAATGGCATAACGCCCGGCTGCCTCTATGACCTCACCCTGCGTGGCGCGCACAACGACCAGCTCACTTGCTTCTCGCCCAGCGGCCAGCAGGGGCCGGTCTCGTGGGTGCGCGTCGCGAAGGACGGGCGCGACGGGGAGGCGGTCGTCGAGATGGTTGTGACCTCGGCGAACAACGGCGGGCTCTACAAGCGCCACGAGTATCGCCTGCGCGACGGCTGGCAGGGCGTGTTCGTCGTCACCACCTATCGCAACGACGGCAGGGAGGTCCGCAAGGGCACGGTGGACGACCGCTGGACGACGTTCACGAGCACGGGCAAAGACGGTGACATCGCGTGGGCCGACGCCGTGGACCCGGCGGACAAGGCCGGCTACGCGCGTGCTTGGGTTGCGCGCGACGGGATGAAGGCGCCTCCGAACGAACTTGAACTCAAGCCCGGACAGGAAATTTCCTTCGCGCGCTTCGTCGCGGTCGGCACGTCGCCGCTGCAGGCGGTCGGCGTGGTGAAGTCATTTCGCGGCGAGGCGGGCGCGGTCGTGGGCGGGGCAATCAAAGATGCCGCCGGCAAACCCATCGCCACCGCGCGCGTCGCAGTGGCCGCGGCGGGCGGCGCGTTTGCGACGAACACGCCGGCCGCCTATCCGAACGCGCAGGGCGAAGTCAGCTTCTGGCTCCCGGCTGGCTCGCACGGAGTTGAGATCAGCGATCTTGGCCGGGAAAGCGTGACTCGCAGCGTTTCTGTCTCGGCGGGCAAGGCTCCGGGTTTCAGCGCGACACTTGGTCCGCAGTCCGCCATCACCTTCGACATCCGTGGCGAGAACGGCCAGCCCATTCCCTGCAAAGCCCAGTTCATCGGTGCCAACGGCACGAAGGTTCCGAATCTTGGCCCGCAGAATCGCGCCGCCGGCTGTGTGGACCAGCATCACTCGGCGAACGGCCAGTTCCGGCAACCGCTGCCGCCGGGCGATTACGAGATCATCGTCACGCGCGGCATTGAGTTTGGTCACTTGCGCCAGACGGTGAAGCTTGCCGCCGGCCAGACCGCGACGGTGAAGGGCGTTTTGAAGCGCCTCGTGGACACGCGCGGCTGGGTGAGCGCGGACTACCACAACCACTCCACGCCGAGCGGCGACAACACCTGCGGCACCGACGACCGTCTCATCAACCTCGCCGCCGAGGGCGTCGAGTTCGTGCCCACCACGGAGCACAACCGCTTCTACGACTGGCGTCCGCACATCGTGCGCCTCGGGCTGACGAACCATTTGCAGACCGTGTCCGGCGTGGAAATGACCGGCGGCGGCGCGCACTTCAACTCGTTCCCGTTTGACCCCGTGCCGCTCGCGCAGGACGGCGGCGCGCCGGTGTGGAACGCCGATCCCCGCATCACGGCGGCTACACTGCGCGACTTCCAGAAGCCCGAGCCGGCACGGTGGATTCAAATCAACCACCCGGACATGGCCGCAAACTTCACGGACCGCGATGGTGACGGGCGTGCGGACGGGGGCTTCATCGGCCTGCCGCTGCTGATTGATGGAGTGGAGACGGAGAACTACAGCATGAGCAGCATTCTCGAAGGGGTGCCCTTCAAGATCGCGCGGGACAGCCGGACCGGGCGCGAAACGGTGAACCACCACCGCGAGTTCATCTGGCTTCAACTCCTGAACAAGGGCCACCGCTACGTCGGCGTGGCCGTGTGCGATGCGCATTCGGTCTATGGAAACGGCGTCGGCGGCTGGCGCATGTATATGCCCAGCGCGAGCGATGAGCCCGCGAAGATCGACTGGCGTGAGAACGTGCGCCACGCGAAGGAAGGCCGGAGCTACCTGACAACGGGCCCGTTCCTCCAGGTGCAGACCGAGGACGGCACGCTGCCCGGCGGCACCGTGCGCGCGCCCGGCGGCGTGAAGCTCAAGGTCCGCGTGCAATGCACCGACTGGATCGACATTGACCGCGTGCAGGTCCTCGTGAACGGGCGCGCCGAGCCGAAGCTGAACTTCACGCGTGCGACGCATCCGGCGTGGTTCGCGGATGGCGTGGTGAAGTTTGACCGCACGATTGATGTGCCCCTTTCCGAGGATTCGCACCTGATCGTCGTGGTGGCGGGGGAGAACTCCGATCTCAAGACCGGCTACGGCACGAGCGCGCAGGCAAAACTAAAACCCATCGCCTACCACAACCCGATCTGGGCCGACGTGGACGGCGGCGGCTTCAAGCCCAACGGCGACACGCTCGGCTGGCCGCTGACAACGAAGTTCTCGCTGGAGGAGGCGCGCGCTTTGCAGGAAGCACATGCTCGCGCGAAACCGGCGTCCGCCGCCGCGCACGCTGCGGAACCCAGGTCGAAAAAGTAGCGGGGATCGAGACGAACCGCATCCATTGGGAGTGCAGGTTCACTCTGCGGAAAGCCGGTCAGGAAAGCTGCGTTGAAACGGCCCGGGACTTAAAGCTCGCCCGCTCAGGTCTGAAGGCCGGGGGCCAACTTTACGATTCCGGCGAAGTCCGACAGCGGCCATCACCGCCTGTCATACATCATGCCGGGGATGCCGCCTTCCCAGCCCTTCGGGGAATTCCACGGACGGGTTGACATGTTGTCCGGCTCCGCCGTGTTGCAGCCGGCACCGAGCAAGGCGCTGCCGAGTGCCAGAACCGCAAGCAGACAGCGGGCAAGAGTAAGAAGACGCGCGCTCATGTCATTTCTGCGGTGGCAGAGTCAGGGATGAGGGGGTGAGAACGGCGTCGCCTTCCCTGATTTCGCTCTTCTTGAAACCGGGCATCACGTTGGCGATGGCGTAGTCGGTCTCAACCTTGGCGACCTTGATGCGGGCGATGAGCTTGCCCTCGCGGCTGATGGTCAGCTCGCCGTTCCTGAGCAGCCCGTGGTTCGCGCCGATGTCCAGCACCACGAAATCCCACTTGGGATCCACGGCGGCGATCTTCCCAACCAGGCCGGCGGGAAGCGCGACGGCACCCTTGGGGTTGAGGAAGGCGTTGAGCTCACCGGCTGTCTTCACGAGCTGGACGTTGACCAGCTGCTGCTCCCGTTTGAGCGTGTTCAGCTCGTTGGTCTTCTGGGGCAGCTCGGTGTTGATGCGCCGGATGATGGGCGGGGTCAGGCCCAGCTTTTGCAGTTCAAAGTATTCGGCGCTTTGAGTTTTGACAGCGGCGGTCTCCTGTTTGGCCTTGCCGGTCTCTGCGGCGGCTGCGGCGGCTTTCGCGCGCTCTGCGTCTGCCGCCTTCTTGGCCTCTTCCTCGGCTTTCTTGGAGTTGTCGAGGTCGTTCTTGACGGCGTCACGCTCCTGCTCGGCCTTCATGGCCCGGTCCTTCTGCTTCGTGTGCTCCTCTTTTTCCTTGCCCAGTTCCTCGGTGACTTTTTTCTCCTTTTCCTTCATCTCCTCGAGAAGGGGGCTGAGCTTCAACTCCCCCAGCACGATGACGCCGGCGCTGGCAAGAATGACCAGAAAAAGGATGAGGCGAAGGGCGAGCATGAAGTTCGGTTTGTTTGGTTAAAACGGCATGGATAATTAGCGGTGTCGTCGAGGGGTGTCAACGTCCGCTTTGGGAGGATTGGGCATCAATAAAAGACCGTGAAGCTCCCGTCCGCCCCGGCCACCGCCGCCGCGAAGCTCAAGGCAGGAGTTCCTTTCTGGTGCTGCTGTTTGCCGGCGGGTCCGCCGTCCGGGTTGAAGACCTGCCATGTCACCGCCCCGCCCCGTTGCCTGCCGGATGCTTCGCTCCAGACCAGCAGAATCTCGCCGCTCTGGTTCACGGCCATTGCGGGGTGCTTGGCCTTGCCCATGCCCGCCGGGCTGGTCGGGGCCGGGGGTTTCAAGTCGGCCGGGTTGAGTGACGCAAACTGGACCGGGCCATCGGTCTCCCACGCGGCCAGGACGCGCCCGCGCACCTCGGTGAGGAACTCACTGCTCATCGGACACTGTCCAATGCGCCAGCGATGGAGCGTCTCGCTCGTGAAATGCTCCCCCCGGTCGCGCGACACCAGCAGCGTCATGTCGCGGTTAAAGGTTCCCGCTGCCGTGCGGTAGAGTGCGTAGAGGTTGCCCAGCGAGTCCGAGAAGGCCTTCATCCCGCAGCAACCGCATGCGCCGGTCGGCTCCGGACTCACGATGCGCTCGCGCTCAAAGGTCACCCCCTCGTCCCGTGACCGCGCGAGGAACACCATCCGGCCCGGCTCGCCCGTCGTGTCGCCTTGAGGCGCGCTGTGCCAGAAGGCATAAACATTGCCGTTTCCATCCGCCGCCACCGTTCCGCCGCCGTCGAGGTGTTGTGTGGCGTTGATGAGGTTGCGTTGCGGCTCGAAGGCCGTGCCGGCATCGTTGATCCGGCTGTAGAGCAGCGGGGCGCTTTGCGTCGAGGGCTTCGGCTCGGCGCGGTCGGAACCGTTCCAGACGACATGGATGCGTCCCCCCCTGCCCATCGCGATCTGCGCGACGCGGATAGTCCCGGCGGCGACCGCGCTGCCAGGCTGGCTGTTCACGCGCAGCGGCGCGGTAAACTCGCCCTTGCCGGGCTCACGCCGCACGTAGAAGACATCGCATCCCCTGGGAGTTCCCGAGAGATACACGAGATGCACCACCCCGCGAACATCGGTGAGAGCCTGCGGTTGCAGCCCGCCGTTTGGCACACGCTCGACACGGACTTCAGCAGCCGGGGCGGCCGCAAGGAACACCGACAGCACAGCACTGAACACAGGGGCGACCACGGGCTTCATGCCGGAAGAAAAGCGCATCCCACACCTGTGCGCAAAACCAAACTTCTTGAACTCCGCCCCGCCGGCGGCCGCCCAGCCGGGGCGATGCAGTTGGAGCGCAGCATTCATGCCGCAGAATCGTGGGACTCAAAGGGGGTTGAAGAACTTCCGAGCCATCCGCCCGAACGAACCAAGCGGTTCGGGCGGCAGCCGGCGCAGGTGCAAACCCGAGCCCTGTCTCTGGCGGGCGTTTCTGCGGCATGAATGCCGCGCTCCTGTCGCCCCCACTGCATCGTTCCGGCTGAAATGCACCGGCCGCTGCGGCTACTTCGCAAACTCCACCGCCCGCGTCTCGCGGATGACGGTCACGCGTATCTGGCCGGGGTATTGCATTTCGTCCTCGATCTTGCGGCAGACGTTGCGGGCCAGCGCGGTGGCCTGGTCGTCGGTCAAAACTTCGGGCTGGACGAAGACGCGGAGTTCGCGACCCGCCTGCACGGCGTAGCACTTGTCCACGCCGGTGAAGCTCAGGCCGATTTTCTCAAGATTCTCCAGGCGCTTGATGTAGGTGTCCATCGTCTCCGAACGCGCGCCGGGACGGCTGGCGCTGATGGCGTCGGCGGCGCTCACGAGGATGCCCCAGAGGCAGGTGTGGGGCACCTCGTCGTGGTGCGAGGCGACGCCGTTGACGATGCCCTCGGTCTCGCCGAGGCGCTTGAGAAAGTCGGCGCCGATGACGGCATGGGAACCCTCCATGTCCTGCTGGAGGGCCTTGCCGATGTCGTGAAGCAGGCCGGCGCGTTTCGCGGCGTGGACGTCCAGGCCGAGTTCCGCCGCCATCAAACCGGTCAGGTGCGCGACTTCGACGGAATGGTCGAGGACGTTTTGCGAGAAGCTCATGCGGAACTTGAGCCGGCCCAGCACCTGCGCGATCTCCTCGTGCAGCGGCGGCACGCCCGCCCGGAAGATGGCGTCCTCGCCTGCCTTGCGCACGTTCTCATCCATCTCCTCCTTCACCTTTGCGACAACTTCCTCGATGCGCGTCGGGTGGATGCGCCCGTCAAGGATGAGCCGCTGCATCGCCTCGCGCGCAATTTCGCGGCGCACGGGATCGAAGCCGGAAAGCACGACCGCCCCCGGTGTGTCGTCGATCAACACGGTCACTCCGGTGAGCGCCTCGAACGCGCGGATGTTGCGGCCCTCGCGTCCGATGATGCGTCCTTTGATCTCGTCGCCGGTCAGCGCGATGGTCGCGGTGGTGGTCTCGTAGGTGTGTTGCGCCGCATAGCGCTGGATGGCCAGCGAGATGATGCGGCGCGCCTGGTCCTCGGCCTTGCCCTTGGCTTCCGAGAGGATGCGGCGCGTGAGTTCGTTCGCGTCCCGCAGCGCCGCGCTTTCGCACTCTTTCAGAACGAGCGCGCGGGCCTCGGCCTCCGTTACATGCGCGGCCTGCATGAGCAGTTCACGGCGCCGGCTGGCGAGGGCGTCGGTTTCGGCGAGGGCCTTGGCGAGGGCGGCTTCGCGCTGGGCGAGCGCGGCCTGGTGGGTTTGCAGTGATTTCTCCCGGTGGATGAAACCTTCCAGCTGGGTGGTGAGCAATGACTCGCGCTGGGCGAGCCGTTGTTCGGCCGCGGCGATTTCCTGCTGGCGCGTGACGTAGGCGAGTTCGGCCTGGTTGCGGAGCTTGATGGCCTCCTCGTTGGCGGTCACCCGGGCCTCACGGAGGAGGGACTCGGCCTCTCGCTTCGCGGACTCGATCTCGGCGGCGCGCAATTTCGAAATCTCGCGGCGGCGGACGCCCTCCTTGTAGCGGATGAAAGCGTAGCCGAACGCCCCGCCGAGGAGCACATAGCCGGCTTCGGTGGGACCAAATGCGGCGAGGAGGCTCATGGGGAAGTTCTTTGCCGCGAAAGGGCGCAAAGAGCACAAGGGGGGAAACTTTGAACTTTGAACTTTGAACTTTGAACCATTGGCTTTGTGTTCTCTGTGCCCTGTCGCGGCTAATCCGCCTTCGCCTCAATCCACCGGGTCGGCGTGACGATGGTGTCGAGCGCAACATCGTGCGGCTCGCGCGGAACCCCGGCCACGATTTGAAAGTCGAATGCCACGCCAATTTTCATCCCCGTGAAGCCGGCCAGCAGCCGGTCATAGTGTCCCCTGCCGCGCCCGAGCCGATGCCCGGAAGCGTCGAAGCCTAGCCCGGGCACGAGCGCCAAGTCCAGCCGGTTCAACGGCACCACCGGACACGCGGCCACCGGCTCACGCACCTGAAAGGGACCCGTCGCCAGTTCACGCACGGGGTCAATGACGCGCACAGCCTCGTAAGCATTCGCGGCGGCGTTGAAGCGCGGGAGGGCGAGCAGCTTGCCGGCGGCGAGCGCGTCGGCGAGCAGCGGAGAGATGTCCGGCTCGCTGCCGATGGGGAAGAAAAGCAGGACGGCGCGGGCACTCTGCCAGGCGGAGGAGTTGCGCACACGTTCGCACAAATCCGCCGATGCAGCAGCGGCGGTAGCAGGCGAATGAGCCTTCAACTCGGCGCGCAACCGTGTGCGGAGGCTGGCCTTGGCTTCGGCAGGAGAAGTCATGCGCTGGCGAAATCCCAAGCTCCAAGAACCGTAGGCCAGCGGATTGCACGCAGGAGCGCGGACGCCCACGTCCGCAGCCCGTGCCGGCGGTTTGCAACCACCGTGTTGCGGGTGGGCAGTTCGCAGCGGCTGTTAGCAAGCGTGGCCCAAAGTCGGCGATTGCAAATCCCCGGCACGGTGCCCGGCGTGCCTCCGGCGTTGCCCGGACACATTGCGGACGTGGGCGTCCGCGCTCCAACCGCGCTGGCCTCGCCACGCCGTTGGAGCTTGGCGTTTGGAGCTTGGGATTTGGAGCTTCTCATTTCGGCTTCGCCTCCGCCGCCAGCGCCCGCCACTTGTCCACGCGTTCCTTGATCTTCTTCTCCACGCCCTGCTCGGTCGGCTCGTAGTAGCGGCGCATCTCGGTCAGGTAGTTCTGCGGGACGAAGTGGCCTTCTCCGTCGTGCGCATACTGGTAGCCCACGCCGTGTCCGAGCTGTTTCGCGCCCTTGTAGCTGGCGTCGCGCAAGTGCTCCGGCACCGGCAGCGTGCGGCCGGAGCGCACGTCTTCGAGCGCGGCATCAATGGCCTTGTAGGCGCTGTTGCTCTTGTTCGCCGTGGCGATGTAGATGGCCGCTTCCGCGATGGGAATCCGCGCCTCGGGCCAGCCGACAAACTCCGCGACCTGGTGTGCGGCCTGCGCGAGCACCAGCGCCATCGGGTCCGCGAGGCCCACGTCCTCGGCGGCGCAGATGAGGATGCGGCGCGAGATGAAGCGCGGGTCTTCGCCGGCGTGAATCATCTTCGCCAGCCAGTAGAGCGCGGCGTCGGGGTCGCTGCCACGCATGGATTTGATGAACGCGCTGATGGTGTCGTAATGCGCGTCGCCGTCACCGTCATACACGATGGCCTTCTTCTGGATGCACTGCTCGGCGACCTCCATCGTGATGCGGATGGTGCCGTCCGACTCTGGCGGCGTGGTCAGCGCGGCGATTTCGAGTGAGTTGAGCGCCTTGCGCGCGTCGCCGTCGGCCACGCGGGCGAGGTGCTGCGCGGCTTCCTTGGCGATTTTGATTTTCAGGTAGCCGATGCCGCGCTCGGCGTCCATCAGCGCGCGGGCGATGAGGTCGAAGAGGTCGTCCTCGGAAAGCGGCTTCAGCTCGAAGATCTGCGAGCGCGAGACCAGCGGCGAGTTGACGAAGAAGAACGGGTTGTGCGTGGTCGCGCCGATGAGCCGGATGACGCCACTCTCCACGTCGGGCAGCAGCACGTCCTGCTGCGACTTGTTGAACCTGTGGATTTCATCCACGAACAGGATCGTGGTCTGGCCGGTGTTTTCCAGGCGGTTGCTTGCGCCCTGGAGCACGCGCCGCATGTCGGCGACGTTCGACTCGACGCCGCTGAGACGCTCGAACTTGCACTTGGTCTGCCGCGCGATGATCTGGGCCAGCGAGGTTTTCCCCGTGCCGGGCGGGCCGTAGAAGATGAGCGACTGGATGCGGTCCGCCTCGATGGCGCGCCGCAGGAGCATGCCCGGCGCGAGGATGTGCTGCTGCCCGCAATACTCGTCGAGGTTGCGCGGCCTCATGCGCGCGGCGAGCGGCACGGCCGAGGTGGTGTCCACGTCCGGCGACTCCGGTGGCGTCGCGGACGCGGGGGGCGTCTCGGCTGGGGCGAACAGGTCGTCGCGCGGCATGGGGGTGAACCTACCAGCGCGGCGACGGCGCGGGAAGGCCCGAGCGCGAGCGGGCTGGCCGCTGGGAAAAAACCGCGTCGTGCTGGAAGATCGAGGCCCACTCCAGCGCGTCCGCGCGGTCGGCGGGCGAACCGCCGCGCAGTTCGTAGCGACCGTCGCCGCGCCGGTGCAACGTGGCCCGGCCGAAACTTGCCACGGCTTCGTTGTCGTGGCCCCAGAGGGAGAGAATGTTTTTCACGCCGCCAGTCTGCGGGCGGCGCTGGGACAAGGGCTGTCCGGGCTTCACGACCAAGTTCAGCGTCAGCGGTGAGCCCGCCTGGCGCGGGTGCTGTGGCACCTGCTCAAGTTCAAGGAGCC
>JBAYGL010000038.1:0-18191 GCA_041666725.1 Limisphaerales bacterium | reverse complement strand
GCCTCCACCGCCACCGCCCGTGCCCGCTGCCGTCGTCGAGTAGCTGGCCAGCGCGGTGCGGACCACGCGGTAGAAGGCCCGGCTGACAGCGGGCGTCACGGCGCGGGAACCGACATTCGCCGTCGGCGCAACACCGGTCGCCGCCGTGGTCCAAGTCCCATTCACTTCGGAACGGTTTTCCACCGTGTAGGTTCCGCCCTCCGCCGCGCTCCACGTCAGCGTGACCGTTCCGCCGCTGACACTCGGACGCGCCACGTTCACCGGCACGTTCGGGCCGCCGACGAAGTTGGTCGTCACCGTCTCCGTGATGCTGGTGACCGAGCCGCCGCTGGTGGTGCCGTAGAAGACGCGCCCGATGTTGTAGGGATAGACCGGCGTGCCGCTGCTGTTGATGGTCATGAAGTAGGCGTAGGTGCCGTTCGGAAATTCCGGCGTGACGCAGAAGCGGCCGTTGTGCTCGTCGAGGTCGAAGCTCACGCCCTGCGTCTGGCCCACGTCGCCGAGGTATTCGTAGTCCTCGTGGTAGCGGCCCACGGTGTAAATGCCGGTGACGCCCGGGCCGTATTCGTTTGCGGCAAGCGTCGCGGAGCGCACACGTCCGCGCGCGGCCCACGCGGGGAGCGTGACGCGGCCCGTCGTCGCGAGGTTCACCGTGCCGTTCTGTCCGTTGCGCAGGACGTAGCCCGTGGTCATGCCCCGGATGCCGCTGCTGGAATTGCTCGGTGATGAATAGCCGTAAGGTCCGTAGATGGGATAGCCGTCCTTCACCCAGCCGAGGATGGGCGAGTGCTTCGTGGGCGCGGCGACGCTCTCGCTCCAGGCTTTGGTCGCGGAGTTGTAGGTCACGTTGTCGCCAAGCTGCCAGCGCAGCGCGAGCGGGTTGGCGTGGTAGTGATACGTGCCGGTCTGCTCCTGGTGGGCGTTGCCGGGGTCGAAGGAAATGCCTTCCTCGGGGAACGCGTCGCGGTTCCACAAGCCGCCGCTCGGGCCGGACGTTTCCGCCGTGCCGTTCCAATAGTAGCCGTCCTGCCCGTCGAACATCGCCACGCCATCCACGAAGTAGCCGATCGCGCCGAGCGACGTGAGCGTCGGCGTGCTGGCAGCGGCCGGCGTGCGGGGGAAACGCCAGAGGGTGGCGGTGTTGCCGGGCAGGTTTGGAAAGAGCTGCGACTTGCCCGCATCCAGATACCACGGGCCCATGTTGTGGAAGCCGAGACCGGTCGTGCGGACATACACGAAGCTCGCGGAGGAGCTGACTTCCTGCACGCCCGCGTAAGCCGGCAGCGTCTGCGCCACGGTGCCACGCGACCAAGTTGTCGAGGTCGTGCCGGCGGTGGCGTTCGCGGTGGTCTCGTAGATGCGCGCGTATTTGCCGGAGTCCTTGGTGAACCAGGAGGAAATCAGCGGAGGGGTGACCGCAGTGCCATCGGTGGTGAAGGTCACGTTCAAGACGAGTCCCAGCGCGGCAATCGTCCCGGCATCGCTCAGTTGGGCGTCCGTGCCGTCGTCCACGGTGAAGCCGAGGCGGCCGGAGTAATTGCCACCGCCAAGCGCGAAGCCCGCCGTGTCGAGCGCGTTCACCGTCTCGCTGGTCAGGCTGAAGGCGTTTGAGGCGGTGGCCGAGGACAGCCAGTAGAGCGGCGGATTGCCGTCCACCGCGCGAAGGCCGAGGCCCTGGATGCGGAACCTGATCGAACTGGCAGTCACACCGGCGGAACTGGCGGCCAGCGACGCGGCGAAGTTCACTCCCTCGCCAAAGACAATCAGGTTGCCGTCACCGCCGACATTCGGGTTGCCCACGCCCACGCGCGTGTCGCCATCGAGCAACGACAAGCCCGCCGCCGGGTCGGGAGAAAACGGCGTCATCGCCAGCGCCACGGTGACGCTCTGGCCGGACGCGGCGTCGGTGAAGGTGTAGTTCTTCGTCCCGTTCGCACTGGCAGCGAGCGAGACAATGGCATCGGAAACCGTCACATCGGCTGCGGGAGCTGCGACGAGCAGGGCCATCAGCCAGACGCCGAGTGACGCCGCGGGTGCGAGCCGCTTCCACCACCAAAGCGGGCGGCTGGTGAGCTGGAAATGCGGCGCGCGTGACGATGGGACGGGCTCCGACTGGCCGGCGAGCGGGCGAAGTTTCCGGCGCGGCAGCCAATGAGGCTGGGTCGAAGGGGCTGAGGATTCGACGGTTATTTTCATGGCGGCAGCGATGTTTTCTGCGGACAACATGCCGGACGCGTGTAAAGGGTTTATGAGCCGCCCAGGGGAGATTTGTTAAGCCGGTGTAAAAACGCTCGCGCTGCCGCTGTGGCAGGGAAGACTGCCGTAAAGGCAACACGCCGCCATGCTCACAAATCATCCACTCCACGCACCGTGCGAGTTCCCAAACGCGGCGGCCTCTGGTATCCCCATCCCAGTCACTCTCATGGCTGCGCCCACAAAACCCGCCGCTCCGGCCGTCCGCGTCCTCGTCATTGACGACGACCGCAAGCTCTGCCGGCTCATCAAGGATTACCTCGACCCGCTGGGCTACGACATCCAGGCCATCCACACGGGGCCGGAAGGCGCGGAGCGCGCCGTCGCCGAATCGTGGCAGGCCGTCATCCTGGATCTCATGCTGCCGGGCTGCGACGGCTTCGAGGTGCTCAAGCGCATCCGTGCCCGGTCCACCGTGCCGGTGCTGATGCTCACCGCGCGGGGCGAGGAGGCCGACCGCATCATCGGCCTGGAGTTCGGCGCGGATGACTATCTCCCGAAGACATTCTCCACGCGCGAACTGCTGGCGCGCCTCCGCGCCGTGACCCGCCGGGGAACGCAGGCCCCTCCCGGCGCGCAGGCCGACGCGGATGACGAAGTGGTTGCCGGCGACCTGCGCATCAACACGGCGGCCCGCACCGCGTCCCTGGGCCAAACCGCGCTGACGCTCACGCCCGTCGAGTTCGACCTCCTGCTCTCCCTCGCCCGCGCGCAGGGCCGCGTGAAATCCCGTGAGCAGCTCCTCGACGAAATCCGCGACCGCAACTACGAGGTGTTTGACCGTTCGATTGACGTGCACATCTCCGCCCTCCGCAAAAAGCTGGATGACGACCCGAGGGAGCCGCGCTTCATCCGCACCGTCCGTTCCGCCGGCTACATGCTCATCCGCCCGGAGGCCGCATGAACAAGCGCTTCCCGCTGGCCGCGAAGATTCTCACCTGGTTCTCGCTGAACCTCATCCTGCTCATGCTCATCGCGTGGGTCGTGCTGCGCTACTCGACGCGCAGCGGTTTCGACTCATTCCTTGCCGGGCACGTCGGTGGACGCGTGGAATCCACCGCACGCGCCATCATGGCCGAGCTGGAGACCCGTCCGCGTGAGGAGTGGAGCGACATTCTCGCCCGCCACGGCCAGGCAAACGGGGTGAAGTTCTTCCTGCTGGGGAACGATCTGGAAAGGCTCGCCGGAGAGGAAGTGGACCTGCCGGAGAGATTGCGCCTCCAGCTTCCGCGCCCGCCGCGGGGCGGCGATGGATCCGGGCGTGGCCGACGCGGTCCGCCACCCGGTGAGTTCGGCGAAGGCGACGGGTTTTCCACTCGTGGCGAGCCCGGCGGCGAGGGCCGTGGTTTTCCACCGCCCGGCAGGAAAGGTGGCCCGCCCGGCGGCAGAAAAGGCCCGCCAACCGCCGCTCAGGACGGCGCACCGTTCAACGGCGGCGCCAGCCGTCGTCCGCCGGCGGAAAGCGACTGGATCGAAACCCCGGGTTCCAACTCCCCCGACCGGCCTCCTCAAAAGGGAATGCAGAACCAGGACCATCCCCCGGGAAGCACCCCGATTCACCACCGGTTCCTCGTGCAATCTGAAAATCCCCGCGCCTATTGGGTCGGCCTGATGATCGGCCTGCGGGTGAACGGCGCCGGCCCCATGCCAGGCACGCTGCTCGCGCGCTCCAGCACCTTCAGCGCGGGCGGATTCTTTTTCGACTACCGGCCGTGGATTCTGGGCTGCGCGGGCGTGGTCGTGCTGTGCGGGCTTTTCTGGCTGCCGTTCATCAGCCGCATCACGCACAGCATCGCGCAAATGACGCGCGCCGCCCGGCAGATCGCCGACGGCCAGTTCGACGTGCGCGTGGACGAGACCCGCACCGACGAGCTGGGCCAGCTCGGGGGAGCCATCAACCGCATGACCACCCGGCTCGAAGGCTTTGTGAGCGGGCAGAAGCGTTCCCTCGGCGACATCGCCCACGAACTGTGCTCGCCCCTTGCACGCCTCCAGATGTCCGTGGGCATCCTGGAGCAGCATTGCCCCGGGCCGCAAAAACAGTGCCTCGACGACGTGCGTGAGGAGGTTCAGCACATGAGCGACCTCGTCAACGAACTGCTCTCCATCTCGAAAGCATCGCTCCAGCCCGGCAACGTCAAGCGCAAGGAGGTCAACGTGAAGGCCGTCGCCGACGCCGCCGCGCACCGCGAGGCGGCCAACAAGGGCGAGGTCGTCGTCGAAGTGCCCGCCGACCTCACCTGCTTCGCGCGGCCGGAGCTGCTCCAGCGCGCCCTATCGAACCTTGTCCGCAACGCATTGCGCTACGCCGGCGCCGCCGGCCCCGTCACCATCACCGCGCGCCGCGAACACGACTCCGCCGTCATCACCGTCACCGACCTCGGCCCCGGCGTGCCTCCCGAGCATCTCGACCGCATCTTCGACGCGTTCTACCGCATCGAACCCGACCGCGCCCGGGCCACCGGCGGCGCAGGATTGGGCCTCGCCATCGTGAAGACCTGCATCGAAGCCTGCGGGGGCACCGTCACCGCGAAAAACCGCGAGCCGCGCGGACTTGAAGTGCGGCTCACGCTGCCGGTGCGGTGAGCTTCCGCAGCCGCAGGCTTCAGCCTGCGCTTCGCCCCTTTGCGTCCTTTGCGTGAGGACAGTCTCGATTCGCAATGTGAAGGTTGCGACCACGGCGTCAGGCGTTGCGCCGCCGCACTTCCTCGCTACACTGCCGCGCGTGAAAACCATTGTCGCCAGCCTCGCGCTCGCATTCTCCGTCGCGCTCACCGCCGCCGCATCCGCCCCGCGCCCCAACATCATTTACATCCTCTGCGACGACCTCGGCTACGGCGACGTGAAGTGCCTCAACCCGCAGGGCAAGATCGCCACGCCCAGCCTGGACAAGCTCGCGGCGGCCGGAATGCATTTCACCGACGTCCATTCCAGCTCCTCCGTCTGCACGCCCACGCGCTACGGCGTCATCACAGGCCGCTACAACTGGCGTTCCAAACTCCAGAGCAGCGTGCTCGGCGGCCTCAGCCCGCGCCTGATCGAGCCGGGACGCCTCACGGTTGCGGGCCTGCTCAAGCAAAACGGCTACCACACCGCCGCCATCGGCAAGTGGCACCTCGGCATGGACTGGGTGAAGAAGGAGGGCAAGGAAGTCAACGAGTTGAACATCGAATCCGCCGACCAGGTTCACAACGTGGACTACGCCCAGCCCATCAAGAACGGCCCGAACAGTGTCGGCTTCGACTACTACTTCGGCATCAGCGCGTCGCTGGACATGGTGCCCTACACGTTCATCGAGAACGACCGCGTCACCAAGCTGCCGACCGTGGACAAGGACTTCCCGCTCTTCCTCGGTCGCGCGCAGGGCAGGTGCCGGCTCGGCCCCGCCGCGCCGGACTTCGAGGTCGAGGACGTGCTGCCCACGCTGACGGCGAAGGCCATCGCCCATGTGCAGTCCCGCGCCGCCGCGGCCAAGGCCGGCAAGCCCTTCTTCCTCTACCTCCCGCTCCCCGCTCCGCACACGCCCATCGCCCCCACCAAGGAATGGCAGGGCAGGAGCGGCCTCAACCACTACGGCGACTTCGTGATGCAGACCGACCACAGCATCGGCCAGCTCATGGCGGAACTGGACGGGCAGGGCCTGGCGGAAAACACACTGGTCATCGTCACCAGCGACAACGGCTGCTCGCCGCAGGCCGACTTCCCCGCCCTGCTCGCCAAGGGCCACAACCCCAGCCACGAATTTCGCGGACACAAGGCGGACATCTTCGACGGCGGCCACCGCATCCCGTTCCTCGTCCACTGGCCCGCGCGTGTGAAAGCCGGCGGCAAGTCCGGCCAGCTGCTCTGCCTCACCGACTTCATGGCGACAGCGGCGGACATCATCGGCGCGAAACTCCCCGTCAACGCCGCCGAGGACAGCGTGAGCTTCCTCCCTGCCCTGCTCGGCCAGGACAAGGCCCCGCTCCGCGAAGCCGTCGTGCATCACTCCATCAACGGCTCCTTCGCCATCCGCCAGTCCAACTGGAAGCTGGAGCTCTGCCGCGACTCCGGCGGCTGGAGCGATCCCCGCCCCGGCAACGCGAAAGCAGCCGGCCTCCCGCCCGTCCAGCTCTATGACCTCGCCACCGACATCGGCGAGAAGACCAATGTGCAGGACAAGCACCCCGAAGTCGTCGCGCGTCTGACGAAGCTGCTGGAAAAATACGTCGCCGACGGACGCAGCACGCCGGGCGCTCCACAGCAAAACACCGTGCCCGTGCAGATCGTGAAAACCACGAAGGCTGCTCCCGCCAGGGCGAAGCAGAAGTAGCCGTCCGCGCGCAACAATGTAAGCCGCGGGCGCATCTTGAGGCCCCCGAAGGAGCGCGGCTTTCAAGCCGCAGCAGGCTGGAAGACGAGCGGCGCGTTGGAGTTACCGCTTGAGTTCGCCACCTTCGGACGCTTCTGCGGCGTGAACGCCGCGCTCCGGGGCGACAGAGCGCGATTGCGCCCGCAAGCCCCGCTGCCGCCACTTCCCACTCGCCGACGGGTCGGGTTGCGCTACGATGCGTCCGTGCGACTCCCATTGAACTTCATCGGCACGGCGTGCCTCGGCTGCCTGTTCATTCTCCGTCTCACCGCCAGTGCTCAGGCCCCGGCCAAGGCATCGCCGAAGACCGCTGCGCCCGCCACCATCCCCGCCGCGCACGACCCGGCCGACCTCCCGTTCCGACGCGCGCCGATGGCGCAATCCAGCCGCAGCATCGTCGTGCCGCTGGCCACGAACCTGCACCTTGCCTTCGACACGCAGCTCCTCCGCACTCATGCCGTCTGGCAGGGGGAATCGCTGAATCTTTTCGGTTCGCCTTACACCGGCACGTCCGCACGCTTCGTCTGCGACTTCACCGGCACGCGCCTCTGGGGCAGCCTCGCGCGAAACGCGTGGACATTCGACGCCATCGCGGCGGACGCGGCCGGGCCGCTCACCCTCTTCAAGGGCCACAGCGCGATTGGCGGCACGTCGGCGTTCGTCTATGAGCTTCACCCGCCGGGTGACTCTCCGATCGGCGTCATCGAATCGCCCCGGCTGGAGCACACCGGCGGGAACGACGTCATCGTGCGGCGTTTTGAAATCGCCCCGCTCAACCGACGCGTCCGGCTCAACGCGCACGACGAACCCGGCGACCCGGTCAACATCCTCGGCGTCTCCGGCGCACAGGGCATCCGCACCCCGGCGGGCGTGCTCGTCGCGGTGTTGCGCGGCCTGCCCGGCGGCAACTTCCTCCCGCTCGTCAGCAGCACGCCGGTCACGGAAGTGCTCGTCGGCGAGCGCGACGGCAAGGGCCCTTACTCCGTGCTCATCACGAACGTCGTCGCCGGACGCAAGGTCTCGCTGCGCGTCGCCATCCCGCCGGCGGAAAAACCGCAGACGTTTGAAATCGCCTCCGCCGTCTGCGCCGACTTGAACGCCGCCACCGCGCTGGCCAGGCAGCTTGCCGGCCCGCTCAAGCCGCTGCCCGCACCGCAGAAGGCCACGAGCGTCGCGCCCGTCTTCCTCCCCGATCCGGGCTTCGCCGACAAGCCCGCAGGTGACGCCTTCTACACCGTCGAGCACTTCCCCGTGCCGAAGGAGCTCAAGCTCACCGTCGCGGGCATGGACTTCCTGCCAGACGGCAACCTCGCCATCGCGACCTACCAGGGCGAGGTCTTCATCGTCGAGGGAGTCACCGGCAATCTGAAGGCTGCGAAGTGGCGGCGCTTCGCGCGCGGCCTGAACGAGCCGGGCGGCCTGCGCGTGGTGGGCGGCGTCATCTACGTGATGCAGAAGTGCGAGCTGACCCGCCTGCGCGACACGGACGGCGACGGCGTGGCGGATGTCTTCGAGTGCGTGAGCGACGCGTGGGGCTACACCGGCAACTACCACTCCTTCGCCACCGGCCCGCTCGTGGATGAAAACGGCATCCTCGGCGCGCTCATCACCGGCCACCGCACGATGCACGACGTGCCCCGCATGGGCTGGTGCCTGAAAATCTCCCCGCACCAAAACAACACCGGCGCGATCCCCTTCACCGACGCCTGGAAGACCGAGCCGTTCTGCTCCGGCCTGCGGGTGCCCAACGGCTTCGGCGAATTTCGGGGCGACCTCTTCATGACCGACAACCAGGGCCACTGGATCGCGGCGAACAAGCTCAACCACCTTCAACTCACGAATTTCTACGGGCATCCCAGCTCGTCGCCCAGTAGCCGCCGAGGTGAGGAGGCGGACAGCGCATTGACCGAAAAACTGTTCAATGGCGACCCGAACTTCGCCCCTCCCGCCATCTGGTTCCCCTATTCGTGGGTGCGCTCGGCGAGCGGGATCGCGACCGTCGGCGACTTCCGCTTCGGGCCGTTTGGCGGGCAGATGCTCGTGGGCGAATTTCAAAACGCGAGCGTCTTCCGCGTCGTGCTGGAGAAGGTGAACGACCAGTGGCAGGGCGCGGTGCTGCCGTTCGTGAAGGGCTTCGCCTCCGGCGTGAACCGCCTCGCCTACGGGCCGGACAGCCGGCTCTACGTGGGAGGGCTGCGCTACGGCCACTGGACGAGCATCGCGCCGCAGCCGCACTCGCTGGACCGCGTCGCGTTCACCGGCCGCGTGCCGTTCGAGATCAAGAGCGTGTCCGCCCGCACCAACGGCTTCGAGCTCACCTTCACGCAGCCCGTGGACGCCGCGATCGCCAGTGACGCCGAGAACTGGGATGCGCAGCAATACACCTACGCCTACGACGGCCATCACAACGTGCCTGAAAAAGACCGCGACGAAAAAGTCGCCGGCCCGCCCGTGCGCGTGACGAAGGCCGCCGTCGCCACCGACCGGCTCACCGTGCGCCTGACGCTGGAAGGCATGAAGCCCCGCCACGTCGTCATGCTGCGGGCGCTGGACCTGAAGAACAACCGGGGTGACGCGCTGCGGAACGACACGCTGCACTACACGCTGAACCAGGTGCCAAAGGAATGAACGAATGCAACCATCTTGGGTTCAACTTTGGCTTCCGTATCTGGTGTTCGGTGCGTTCACAGGCACAGCATTGGTCGCGCTGGCCTTCAAGAGGCGAATGCTCGCTGGGTGCTTGTTTGGCTTCGGACTGTTGCTGTTCGTTGCGTTCATTGCGCCCAGTTACAAGAAGGCGCGTCCGACTGCACACAGGAACTCCTGCATCGCAAACTTGAAGCAGCTTGACGGGGCAAAGGCTCAATGGGCGTCCGAGAAAAAGCCTGAAGCCTCTGTCGTTCCACAGCTCTCTGACCTCGCTCTCTATCTCAAGCAAGGCCAGTTGCCCATCTGCCCCGCCGGCGGCACCTACACCCTCGGCACCGTCAACGAGCCGCCGCGTTGCAGCCACGCCGACAAAGGCCACACGCTCACCCCACCCCGGTAGGGCCGACCTGCCGGTCGGCCTTCCCCGCGTCAGCGAGCGATGCGAGCGGCCCCGCCCATGACTTCCATCCCGCCGGAAAGCGGTGCTGAAGCCACCGCAGTCCAGACGCTGGCGCGACCTCCCTTGTCCCTGCACTCGCGAAGCGTCTGGACTGCGGCGCGTTCACCGCCGCTCTTCCGTTGCCCTCGCAAGTCAACGAGCCCGACCTGCCAGTCGGCCTTCCCTGCGTCAGCGAGCAACGGGCTTGGCGCAAAAGTTGGTCGCAAACCACCTCGGCTCCTGCTAATTGAAAACCATGTCCACCGACGGGAGCCTGATGCCATTGGAGCGAATCGAGCGGGCGATACTGTTCGTCCGCGACGAGAAGGTGATGCTGGACGCCGAGCTGGCCCAAATCTACGGGGTGACCACCAAGGCATTGAACCAGGCGGTGAAACGGAATCTGAACCGCTTCCCGCCGGACTTCATGTTCCGGCTGTCCAACGAGGAGTTCGCCCACTTGAGGTCACAATCTGTGACCTCAAGCGCGCACGGTGGCCGACGGGTTCCACCCTACGCCTTCACCGAGCACGGTGCGCTGATGCTCGCGTATGTGCTGAACAGCGAGCGAGCGGCCCGGGCCAGCGTGCAGGTCGTCCGGGCCTTCGTGCGGCAGCGACGGATGCTGGCCACGAACGTGGAGCTGGCCCGCAAACTCGCCACGCTGGAAAGCAAATACGACGCGCAGTTCAAGGTGGTCTTCGATTCCATCCGACAGTTGATGACGCCGGCGGAAACCAAGCGCCGGGAAATCGGCTTCCATGTGAAATATGACGAGGCCAGGCCCAAGGCCGGCAAACGGTAGCGACTGCGTTGGTGGTTCAAGCGCATGGACGCCGACAACTAAACCCATTTTGACCGATTCACCTTTGCCATCCTCCGACAGCTCCCCACCCACGCCATGCCCCACTCCAATTTGCTGAACTTGACGCACACAACTGACATCCGGCCTTTGCCTCAAATGCGTCGTGTCATCTCACCGAGGATTGGCTGACGGATTTGCCGGCTGATGGAATGGAGGAAGGTCCGGAGGATTCCCCCACCGGTTCGTCAAACCTCGCGCCGGTGAAATCGAGCCGGTAGATCATCCCCTGGTAGCCAACGACGTAAACGTTTCCTTGTTCATCCGTGGAAAAGGATGTGATGGCCTGGGGCGAGATGGCGAGTTCGCGAATGGATTTGAGTGATCGATTGCTCTGCGTCAGCCCCCAGATGCGCTTCGATTTGTGGTCGCCGAAAATGTAAACCCCGTAGAAGGAGGAGTGCTTGTCGCCGCGATAGACGTGGCCGCCCATCACCGCCGAGCCATGCTTGCGCCGGGTCGCGAAAAGCGGCGGCACGTAAACAGCGCCTTCCCTGCGGTGCTGGCTGGAAAAGAGCTCGAAACCCTCGTAAACGTTCCACCCGTAATTCTCCCCACGCCGGACGATGTCGATTTCATCGCCCCGCTCCTGCCCCAGATCCGCCACCCACAGATCGCCGGTGACGGGATCGAAGCTGAACCGCCAGGGCTCGCGGAGTCCATACGCCCAGATTTCCGGCCGTGCGTCCTTCCGTCCGAGAAACGGATTGCCAGCCGGGATGCCATAGGCCAGGCCCGCGTCGCGGCGGTCAACGTCGATGCGGAGCATTTTTCCGAAGAGGAGCTGCAGATCCTGGCCGTAGCCCTGCGGATCGAAGTTCGGGGCGGAGTCGCCCATGCCCAGATACAGGAAGCCATCCGGCCCGAATTCAATGCAGCCGCCGTTGTGATGCTCAGCTACGCTCTCGATCTTCAGCAGCCGCCGTGAAGGCTGGCCGGAATCCGTCTGGAAGTCCGGCGCAAACCGCCTCTCCACGAGAACCGTGGCAATCTTGCCGTCCTCGAACACCTGATGCTTGAGATAATACTTCCGGTTCTCGCGGAACTTTGGATGAAAGGCCAGCCCCAGCAGGCCGTTCGGTCCGCGCGCGCTGAACACTTCCGGGATGAAGTTGGCGAAGACGGATTTCTGGTCGCCGCTTGCGTGCTTCTCAACCAGCCAGATTTTTCCCGCCTGGTGCGCCACCAGAAAGCGCTGCGCAAAACCCGGAACCTGGCCGAACCAGATCAGACCCAGCTGGACATTGGCCGCTGCGTTGCCCGCCACGGGCGGGACGCGAAGTTCTTCAGCGAGGAACGGTCGCAGCGTGATGGGATGCAGCAGTTCAGGAATCATCTCCGGCATGCCCCGATGGCTCGTGAGCGCGGTCACGGGCTGTTTGAGGCTCACAAGATACTCGATCAAGTCGGTGAATTCCTGAAACGACAGGCCGGCCTGCAATTCTTCCGGCATGAGGGAAACGCTGCTGCCGCGCTGC
Source organism: Limisphaerales bacterium (assembly GCA_041666725.1). Taxonomy (GTDB): domain Bacteria; phylum Verrucomicrobiota; class Verrucomicrobiia; order Limisphaerales; family SXTU01; genus SXTU01. The sequence goes on along the minus strand of JBAYGL010000038.1, from coordinate 6,159 downwards.
GCCTTGATGTCCCCGGTGGCGATGCGGACGCGCTGTCCGTCGCCGCCCATCAGTTCAATCCACGCGCCGGTCACCTGCTTGAGCACGCCCTGGTATTCCTCCCCGGATTTGGTCTCCACCAGCGTCGTCCCGTAACCCACCGCAATCGCGGCCGAGGGCACCAGAACCGCCTCGATGAGATCGCGGCGCGCGAACTGGTCTCCGATCGCAGCCAAATCCGGCCCGGCCTTCGCACCCCGGCCATCGACCGAGTGACACCTGGAGCAGGCGACCCTCTGTTCATCCGCAAAAAGTTTTCTTCCCTGCGAGGCATCACCGTCATGCACCATCGCAAACTTGCGATAATCCTCCGGTGTCCTGGCCTTCGCTTTCGCGGGCGGCTTCTCGGCAAAACTCAGGAAAGTGCCTCCGAGCACACACGCGAGCGTGAGCACGAACGGGGCGAGCCCCCGTCTTGCGATTCTCATGGCGGAGTCTGGCTTCGACCCGAACTCGGAGGTGGACGGCAATCGCCGGCGAGGAGCGCGGCCTTCAGGCCGCAGAAGCGTGCGCCAGTCAGTGGTGATTCGAGCGCACTTTTGCTCCCGGGCCTTTCTGCGGTGTGAACGCCGCGCTCCTCGCACCGTCACCGTTTCATCCGCGTTCTCTGCTTCGCAGTTCGGCTTCAAATTGCTCCCGGGATGCACGCGCGCGTTCACGGCTTGAGCGTCACGTATTGCGGCAGCGCTGTCAGCGTCAATGAGAGTGAACCTGACGCGAGCCTGGCTTCGGCTGGCCTGCCATCGCCGGAGACGGAACTCGCCGACTTGAAGTTCAGTCCGCCAATCGTTGCCGCGTGGGATTCTCCCGTGGTCCAGGCGGCCAATTTTCGCGCGGCACCCCTGCCGAGCAGCAGGGCCCAGTCGTTCGTGCCGACGGTCGCAAGACGCTTCTCGATGCGGTAGCCGGACAGCTCGCGCGTGAGCGTTTGCAGCGCGACGTAGGCGGACTTGGGCTGGAGGTCGTGCGTCACCGTGCCGAAGTTGTGCTCGCGCTCGGCAAGGTCGGTGCCGTCGTTCTTCCAGTCATACCAGATGGAGATTGGCACGCCCGCGTGGAGATTCGCGAGCTGTTGACGGGCGATGAACGCCGCCTGCGTATCGAGCGACACGCCCCTGTTCGAGAAGGTGGAGTAGCCCCACTCGCCGCTGATGATGGGCAGGCCCTGCCTGGCCGGTGTCGGCGCATGTTTCTCGATGAGCGCACGGAGCCTGGTGTAATCCTCCGACGCAGTTTCCGGCCCTCGTTTGTATGAGCGGTAGGGATGCACGCTCACGGCGTCCAGATGCGAGAGCATCCCTGCGGCGAAGAATTCCTCGATGAACTTCACCGGCACTTCGCTCGTGGCGGGGCCGATGATGGTGGCGTTCGGGTCGGCTTCGCGCACCGCCCTGGCCGTGGCAAGGGCCAGCCCGGTGTATTGCTTCACGTCGGGCCTGGGTTTCCAGAAGCTGATGTTCGGCTCGTTCCAGATTTCCCAGATGATGCGCCGCCCCGCGAAACGCTTCGCGGCCGCCCCCGCCCAGCGGGCAAACGCCGCAACGCTCTGCGGATGCTGCGGGGAGGCCACGTCCTTCTGCTCCCTGCCGGTGACGGGGTTCCTGCTCACGACGGCCTCCTCGTAGAGCGGGTTTGAGTAGTCGAGGATGTAGATGGCGCGCAGGCCGCGCTTTTCCAGGTTCGTCGTCAACTCCTCGTAATCGCCCCAGTTGTATTCGTCCTTCCTGCGCTCCGTGCCGCCCCAGCCGAAATCCATGCGGATGAACTTGAAGCCCGCCGCCGCAATGAGGTCGAGGTCACGCTCGTGTCCGCGCGTGAAGTGAATGTTCACACCCACGCCTTGTGGCAGCACCAGCTCGGGAAGGTCCGCAGCCTGGGCCGAAAATGCCGCGAGGCACAGAAGAAGAAGGGATGTCGTCGTTTTCATCATTGAGATCAGGCATCAGACGGCCAACAGCATTAATCGAATGCGCGCTTCAAGTGCGCCGTGATCGTCTGCTGAGACGCACGGCGTTGGGCCACCCGTCAATTTCCGCATCGTCCCTGATGATTCGTATTGATCTGAGTCAAAGCCGCGACGCAAACAAGCGCCGAGCCTGCCTTTGCTCTCAGGGGCCGGACCGTTGTCTGTGCATGTTCACCGGGGTGCTGCCGGTCGCGCCGCAGCCAGGGCACGAGGCGGCGTTAATGAGCGACAATCTGATTCATCCGGACGCCAGCGTGATTCTGACCGCATGAGCGACATTGAAATAAACCCGCAGGATCGCACCATGGACACCACCCTCAACCGCATCATCGTGAGTGCCCTGGCGTTCATCGCCACTGCGGCCGCCGCCGCCGACTTCCACGTTGCGCCGAACGGCAACGACACCAACCCTGGCACGCAGGCCAAACCATTCGCCACCCTTTCGGCCGCGCGCGACGCCGCACGCTCGGCCGGCGCGGGACCGCACCGGATCGTCGTGCTGCCGGGAGACTTCTTCCTGGCGAAAACGCTGGAGCTGGACGCGCGCGACAACGGCCTGACCATCGAGGCTGCGGAATCCGGCAAGGTGAAGATCTACGGCGGCAAGCTGGTCACCGGCTGGCGGCAGGACGGGGAGAAGTTCTGGTGCGCGGACCTTCCCGGCGTGAAGGAAGGGACCTGGGATTTCCGGGCGTTGGTTGTCAATGGACAGATGCCGGAACGCGCGCGGCTGCCGGAAACCGGGACGTTTACACACAAGAACGAGTGGAAGGGAGCGCGCTACATTTCAGGCGCATGGGATCCCAAACCCACTCAGGAACAACTCACCACCGTCCTCTACGATTCCAAAGACATTCCGGTCACGCTCGACATGAGGAACGCTGAGATTCGAGTGCTCCACATGTGGAATGAGTCTCTCTATGGCATCGCGCGCAACGACACGCAACGCAATGCCTTCGTTTTGTCGTCGCCAACCATCCATCCGCCCGGCGCGTTCGGCGTGAAGAAGTATGTGATCTTCAATACACGCGAGGGCATGACACGCCCCGGCCAGTGGTATCTCGACCGCTCAGCCGGCCGGCTCGTCTATTGGCCGCTGCCGGGCGAGGACATGGCCAAAGCCAGGGTCATCGCTCCCCGGCTCGAACGAATCATCCACATCGCCGGCACCGCAAGACAGCCGGTGGAGAAGATCACACTGCGCGGGCTTGGTTTTCAGGCCACGACCACACCGCTCGGCGCCCGTAGTTTCGGCGCGACCGGTTTCTGGGGTGCGGTGGATGTCGAGAGGAGCTGGGAATTCAAGGCTGAGCGGCTGGAGATCCGCAACGTGGGCGGCGAAGGCATCGCCCTGCGTGTCCGCAACCAAGCCTGCCAGATTCTTGACTGCCACGTGCATCACACCGGCGCCTGTGGTGTGGAAGTCGAAGTGACCGGCAGCGGGTCATCGGTTTCGCGAAACCACATCCATCACGTCGGCCTCAACTACCCGTCCGCCATCAGCCTTTCCGCAAACGGTTCCGGCCTCCATATCCATCGCAATGAGATCCACGATGGTCCCTACAGCGGCATCGTGTGCAATCCCGGCGACAACTATCGGATTGAGGAGAACCTCATTTATCGGGTCATGCAACAGATGCACGATGGTGCCGCGATCTACGGCCATCTGACCAAGAGCGTGTTACGCGGCAACATGGTGAAGGACATCGTCGAGCAGGGCAAAGGCTATGGCGCGTCCGCCTACTATCTGGACGAGCAGTCCTGTGATTCCATTGTGGAGCGCAACGTGGCCATCGGCGTCCCGATGCCGACCCACAACCATATCAGCCGCAACCTCGTCTATCGCGACAACGTGTTCATCACGGACAAGGATATGAGTGTGTCGTTCGCCAAGTGCGCGGGCTGCACCTTCGAGCGCAACACGCTGTTTGCCCCCGGTAAGATCACGATCAACCAGCCGAACGCGATCAAGCTCTGGACGAACAACGTGGTTTTCCGCGAAGGACTCGGCAAGGACGACGCGCCGCAGGCGTTTACGATCAGCGACGCGATGCCGCCCGTCACGCCGCCGACGCGCAGGACCTCGCCAGTGGTCGTCGTGCGCGTCGCGCAGCCGCCGGCACTCGACGGCGAAGTCGGCGCTGACGAGTGGCCGGGCGATGGTCTGGGCCTGGACCGCGAGCCATCACGCTGGCCCGCCAGCGGAGTCCCTGTGGGAGCCGAGCTTTGCTACGACGACCAGTGCCTGTATGTGGCGATAAGCGCGGGCCTGTATCAGATCAACATGCTTCGCACCGGCACTGCATGGGGCAAGGACGATGGTGCGGAGATCTGCATCGCCGGCCAGACGGCTGACGGCAAACCGGCGACGTTCATCATACACGGCTTCGCTGGCGGCGCGCTCCAGAGCGTCACCGATGCTGGCGCGCCTGCCGCCGCCGCAGATCGCCTCGGCAAAGCCGTCCGCTTCGCCGTGAGCAAGTGGCGCCACGGTTGGCGCGGCGAGTGGGCCATTCCGTGGGACGCGCTCGGCCTAAAACCAGCTCCCGGCCTGAAGGTCGCCTTCAACATCGGCGTCTTCCGCTCCGAGGACGGCGTCTGGCGCTGCTGGGAAGGCACGCTGGCTGAGAACTGGCGTCTCGATCAAGCCGGAGTTTTGCTGTTCAGATGATGCCGCGCGCAACCAAGATTTGCAGGAGACAACAACCGTAACGGAGACCTTGAATGAAACACTTCCTCTTCACCATTTTCACCATGCTCTGTTGTGCCAGCACAGCGAGCACCGCCGACTTCCACGTCGCTCCCAAGGGCGACAACGCCAATGCCGGCACCAAAGAGAAACCTCTCGCCACACTGGAGGCTGCGCGCGACGCGGCGCGGAAAGCCGGCGCGGGACCGCATCGTGTCGTTGTAATGGCGGGCGATTATTTTCTGGCGAAGACGCTGGAACTGGATGCGCGCGACAACGCGCTGACCATAGAGGCCGAGTCCGCAGGCAAGGCCACGCTCTACGGCGGCAAGCTCGTGACCGGCTGGCGGCAGGATGGGGAGAAGTTCTGGTCCGCGGACCTTCCCGGCGTGGAGGAAGGGGCCTGGGATTTCCGGGCGCTGGTTGTCAATGGACAGATGCCGGAACGCGCGCGGCTGCCGGAGTCGGGAACGCTTTTGCATCAGAGCAAGTTTGATGTGCGCTGGCTGTCGTCGGTCGGCGGCGGCTGGGAGCGGAAGCCAACACAAGACGAATTGACGACGATGCTCTACAACGCGAAAGACATCCCGGCGTCGCTGGACGTTCGGAACGCCGAGGTGCGCGTGTATCACATGTGGGACGAATCGCTGGTCGGCGTCGCCCGCAACGACACGGACCGCCATGCGCTGATCTTCAAGCCGCCGGCGAAGTCGCCGCCGGGAGCGTTTGGCGTGAAGAAGTTCGTCATCTTCAACACACGCGAGGGGATGACCAAACCCGGGCGCTGGTATCTGGACCGCACGGCCGGCCGGGTGGTGTATTGGCCGCTGCCGGGCGAGGACATGACGAAGGCGAAGGTCGTTGCGCCGGTGCTGGAGAAGATCATCAGCGTCGCCGGGACGGCCAGGGCCCCGGTCGAGAAGATCACGTTGCGCGGGCTGTCGCTTCAGGGCACCACCACGCCGCTCAAGCCGGGCGGGTTCGGCGCGTATGCGTTCGACGGCGCGCTCGCCATCGAGCGGGCGCGGCAGTGCGTGTTCGACAAACTCGAAATCGGCAACGTCGGCGGGCAGGGCATCGCGACGCGGCAACTGGATGATGGCCGCATCACCGGTTGCCAGATTCATCACATCGGCGCGTGCGGCATCAAAGCCGAGGGGGCGGCCACGCTCATCGCGCGGAATCACATCCATCACATCGGCATGTATCATCCCAGCGCGGTGGCGTTGTCCGTGAGCCATTACGCGAAGCCCGCCGGCGACAAGGGATTTCATCTTTACCGGAACGAGATTCACGACACTCCCTACAGCGGCATCATCGGCAGCGGCGGCGGCCATTTGATCGAGGAGAACCTGATTTACCGGGTCATGCGCGAGCTGCAGGACGGCGGCGCGATCTACGGAGGCATGCACGACAGCATCCTGCGCGGCAACATCGTCCGCGACGTCGTGAAAATGGGGGAGGG
>JBAYGL010000037.1:0-18284 GCA_041666725.1 Limisphaerales bacterium | reverse complement strand
TCTCCCGACTTCGTCACTGGCTGAGAAGATTCTTTTCAACGCAGAGGACGCAGAGGACGCAAAGATTGCGCAGAGGCCGAAGGAAAACATCCGTCTCCGCGCCTCTCTGCGGTCTCTGCGCCCTTCGCGTTAAAGCAAGTCATCCGGCCACTTTGGTTGCGGCTCCGCCGCGCTGCGCCTTTGCGTTGAAAGAAAACCTGCTCAAGCGCTTGCCTCGTCCGCTTCCCCGCACAATCCTCCCGCCATGTTCCGGATCGGGCCACTTGAACTGAAGTCCAACCTGTTCCTCTCGCCGCTGGCGGGCTACACGAACCTGCCCTTCCGGCTCGTCATCCGCGAGATCGGCGGCGTGGACTTGTGCACGACGGATCTCGTCAACGCCCGCTCGTTGATCGAGCGGAACAAGAAGGCGCTGAAACTCATCGAAACCAACGAACACGACCGACCTCTGGCCGTGCAGCTCTTCGGCTCCGTGCCGGAGGAGATGCGCGACGCGGCGGCGGACCTGGAGCGGCGCGGCATCGCCAGCGTGGACATCAACATGGGCTGCCCCGTGCGCAAGGTCTGCCGCGTGGGCGGCGGCTCCGCGATGATGACCGAGCACGCGAAGACCTCCGCGCTGGTCAGCGGCATGGTCAACGCCGTGAAGGTTCCCGTGACCGCGAAGATGCGCCTGGGCTGGGACGACGAAAACATCACCGCGCCGGACCTGGCGCGGGCGCTGGAGGACGCCGGTGTGGCCGCGATCTTCATCCACGGTCGGACGCGGGAGCAGGGTTTCGGCGGGACGGTGAACCTCGCGGGCATCCGCAAGGTTGTCGAGGCGGTGAAGCACATCCCCATCATCGGCAACGGCGACGTGACCACGCCCGAGGCGGCGAAGAAGATGTTCGACGACACCGGCTGCGCGGGCGTGAGCGTGGGGCGCGGGGCGTTTTACAACCCGTGGATTTTCCAGCAGACCCGGCACCTGATGGCGACGGGCGAGCTGCTGCCGGAGCCGAGGTTCGAGGAGCGGGTGCGCGTGCTGTGCCGGCATCTGGACCTGATGGTGGAGGTGTTCGGCGAGGAGCACGGCTGCCGGATGTTCCGCAAGGTCGCACCGTGGTATTCCAAGCGCTTCGGGCCGGTGAACGAGTTCAACAAGAAGGTCGTGGGCATCGGCAGCCGTGCGGAGTTTCACGACGTGCTGGAGCGCTACCTGCGCTGGCGGCAGCAATTCTGCGACGGCGACGGGCACCTGCTCCCGCGTTTCGCCCCGCCGCCGATGGTGGCGAGCTTCATGCAGGATCCGGCGTCGGCCCGGCGGCAGAGCCTCCCCGTGCCCAAGGGGCCGGTGGAGGTGTGGTGAAACAAAAAGGGCGGCCTCGTGCGAGGCCGCCCTTGAAGGAAAAACTGGCGGGCTCAGGCCTTGGGCGCGTGGCCCTCGCCGCTGGTGCCTTCGAGGTGCACAGCCTTATAGCCGCCGATGGATTTGAAGTAGAGGAAGATTGCCAGATATAGCAAGGCCATGGTCGCCGGGATGTAGGAGTCCAATTTCAAGGTCTTGCGATCTCCAAGTTGGTCCGCCGCGACGACCGTCTTTTGTTTCTCGGTCTTCTCTTTGGCGTCCTTGGCTTCACCCAGCTTCTTGCCGTCCAAACCGAACGCTTCCATGGACTTGATGCTGAGGAAGGTGCTCGGCTTTTCGGCTTTGTATTCGGCGAACAGAGCTGCGTCTTTCTCCTTAAGCGACTCACCCGCAAAGCGGTCTTTTAGGTAGCCGAGGCCGGGACCACCGATGGTTCCGACCGAGAGCATGCCGATGCCGCCCATGATGGAAATCGCCACAGCGCCAGTCTGCGGGAAGCGGTCGGAGGCGACGGCCAGCATCGTGGGCCAGAAGAAGGTTTTGCCGATGGCGTAAATGCCGAGCGCGACGAAGGCCATTTCGATGCTGGTCATCGTGCTGGCGAGTTGCAGGCCGATGAAGGCGAGCACCGAGCAGGCGAACAGCAGCATGATCGGCGTGAACTTGAGGGTTTGCTCAATCCAGTTCGCGCAGAAGCGCAGGCCGAACATGATGGCCGAGGTCCAGAGGAAGAGATACTTGCCCTGCTCGGAGGTGAAGAGGTTGCCCGTGATGAATTGAATCCACTGGTCCGTGCCCAGCTCGACGGAGCCGATGAGGGCGTGCGTGATGAACAACGTGAAGAGCAGGAAAGAGCCGATGGAGCCTTTGGTGAGAATCCCCACGGCGACCACGGTAAGCCCGCCCACGACGTAGCCGATCTTCTCCGCAACCTCGCCGGAGATGCCGAACAGCGGCAGGAAGCTGCCGCAGAAGAGCAGCAGGAGCGGGGCGACCACGATCGCCCCCAGAATGCCGACATCCTTGAACATCTCGCCGAGGCTCGCGCCCTTCTCGGACGCCTCGGACTTCGGGAAGGACTGGCCCATAAACATGATGCCGTAGATGGCGGTGGGGATCAGGTAGAGCGCGAGCTGAATCTTCCAGGACACTTCCATCTTGTCGTCCAGCACCCAGCCCAGCGCCACACCGATGATCATGCCCGCCGGCCAGGAGGCGTGCAGGATGTTCAGGTAGTGCGTGCGGTTGTGCGGGAAGAGCGTGGCGACCAGGGGATTCGCGACGGCTTCAAGCGTGCCGTTGGCAAAGGCGAAAATGAACATGCCGCCAAAGAGGCAGTTGTAGGCCAGGGACTTGGCCGCTTCACCGCCGTCGCCCGGCACAGCGGCGAACGTGACGACGGCCGAGAGGATGTGCAGCAGGAATGCGGTGATGACCAGCTTGCCATAGCCAATCTTGTCGCAGATGACGCCGCCAATGATGATGCCGAAGCAGAAGCCGGAAAGCCCCGCCCCGCCAATGGAACCGAGTTGTGCGCCGGTGAAGCCAAACTCCTTGCCCCAGTTGTCAAAGATGCCGCCGCGAATGGCAAAGCCGACGCCGGCCGCGAGGATTGCCATGAAGCCGGCGAACAGCAGGCGTTTGGCATTGGGCGCGATGGCCTCGTTTGAGATCGTTTGGTCTTCGGTCATAGTTTTGCTGGCTTGGGGTTTCGTTTCGGACAACTGGCTACAGGGTGAACGCCGGGAGTTTCACAATCGCGCCGCCCTTCAGCGCGGACTCGTGGGCGCAGAGGCCCACGCAGGTCCAGTTGGCGGACTGCTTCGCGTTCGGGAAGGGGTCGCGCTTCTCGACGAGCGCCATCGCAAACTCGTGCGCGAGATGCGGGTGGCTGCCACCGTGGCCGCTGCCTTGCGTGAAGCTCAGGTGCGTCTTCTTGCTGGAATCGTAAACGCCCTGCGTCGTGTATTTGGCGATGCCCTTGGGCAGACGCTTCGCGAAGTCAGGGCACTTCACCGGCTTGGGAATCTTCGGCTCGGGCTTCTTGGCGGTGTGCAGGATCAAGGGATCGTGCTCGACGAGCGGCCATTCCACCGAAGCCTTGTCGCCATAGACATCAATGCTCTCGCGATACTGGCGCGCGGTGTCGAAGAGCGAGCGGATGATGCGGGCGTTGACATCGGTGCCGGCGAACTTGATGTGCGCGGTCTCGACGGCGAAGGGCGAGCCGTAGCATTTCTGAAGTTCCTTCCGCACGGTGCCGGAGCCGAAGCAGCTTACGTATTCCGCCGGCTTGCCAATGAGTCCCGCGACCGGGCCGACGCAGTGGGTGGCATACCACATCGGCGGCAGGCCGGGCCAGTAGTTGGGCCAGCCGTCCATGTCCTGCTGGTGCGAAGCCTGCACGAACTGGAGTTTGCCGAGCTTCCCGTCGTCGAGCAGCTCCTTCATGAAGAGATACTCGCGGGCATACACGACGGTCTCCATCATCATGTATTTGAGGCCGGTCTGCCTGACGAGGTCCACGATCTTCCTGCAGTCGGCGATGTTCGTGGCCATCGGCACGGTGCAGGCGACGTGCTTGCCGGCCTTGAGCGCGGCGATGGACATCCACGCGTGGTCGGGAATCGGAGAGTTGATGTGGACGACGTCCACGGCGGGGTCCTTGAGCAGCGCGGCGAAGTCCTGATAGCGCTTCTCGACGCCGAAGTAATCACCCACGTCATCCAGCTTCTTCTGGTTGCGCTGGCAGATGGCGTGGCAGGTGGTGTGGGGATGCTTCTGCCAGAGGGGGATGAATTCCGCCCCGAAACCCAGCCCGACGATGGCGACGTTGATCTTTTTGCTCACGGTAAATGCCGATGAACGATTATTGGAACCGGTGGCCACGTCCGCGCCCAGCCGCAACTTCCCACACAATTCCTGCGAAGGGCTTCCCCCGGATGAAGAGGCACAACAGACCTGTCCACAGGTGAATCCGGCAACGGCAACGCGGCGAATAAAACCGCCCCACCACCCATGCGTCAACGGGAAACTTCCCCGCCGCCGGGAAGATCCGGGCAGACCGTGCCCCCCGGTGGTGAAGGTCAAGGTGCTTGGCTCATCCCGCAAGGTTGAGCGCTGCGCCTCCTCTTCAAGAGCAGAAGGGGTTGCCGCTACTTCCCCGCTGCGATGGCGAACAGCTGCTTCATCGTCGCCACGTAAAGGACTCCGTTCGCCGCGACCGCGGTCGCGGTGACCGGCGAGCCAAGTTCGAGGCTGCCGAGGATTTTCTTTTCGCGGCCTGCGGCGAACACCCAGAAATCCCCGCGCCGTGAACCGATGAACACCTTGCCATCGGCGACCATTGGCGAGGCCCAGAAGAGTCCGCGGCACTCATGCGTCCAGAGGGCACTGCCCGTGCGGGCATCGACGCAGTGGACGTTGCGTCCCGTGTCGGAAACATAGACCAGCCCGTCGCTGACGGCGGGGGTGGACATGGTGTGCGGGGTCATCGGATACGACCACACCTCCGCCTTGCCGGTGATGTCGCCGGCCCCTGTTGCATCCACACACTTCAGCCACGCCTCGTTTTTGCCCCACCAAAGGTCGCCGCCGCCCGCAAGGAAGATGCGCCTGTCCAGAAACACCGGCATTCCGTGCATGATGCTCGGCCCCTCCAGCTTGTTCTGGTTGAACGAGTGGACGTTTTCCTTCGGTGCCCTTGGGTCCGTGTCGAACTGGAAAATCTTCTCCAGTTTCATCACCACGCCCGGGGGCGGCCTGCTTGCGAGCGGTTCAAACGCGTAAAGCACCCCGTTTGCACCGGCATGGAAAATCATCGTCCGCCCGTTCACCACCCCGAGCGACGGCGCGGACCAGGCGGCGTGAAATATGGCCGGCGCGATGTGCTCGTCATCACGCGCCAGCAGGCGTCCGGTCAGCTTGTCGAGCACCACGAGGCTCGGCGCGTTCGTCGCACGGATGCGTTTATGGGTGTTGTCCACGCCGGTGCCGGTGTTGAGATAAAGAAAGTCGCCATGGACGAGGACCGAGCTGTGGGCGCCGTCGTGCGGCCAGATGCCGGCTCCGCTCACGAGATCGAAAATCCAGATCACATCCGCATCGAGCGGACCCGGCGTGAGAACCTTGCCATCTGCGGGCGGACGGAGCGTCTCCGGCTGGATGTCCAGACCGGCCTGCGGTTTTCGCGGCGGACCGGAGCCATCCGGTGACGTCATGTGCGCGCCCTCGTCGCGAAACGGCCCGTCGTTGCCGTTGCTCATGCCGTGCGCGTCGAGGCAGATGACCTCGCCGCGGTTGTTCACCACATAAACGCGGTCTCCTTCCACGGTCGCGGGTGAGGCGATGCCGGTTTTCGGCCAGTCGAAATACGGATCCTCGCTGCGCTTCGGCACCACAAGCTGCCAGAGGAATTTCCCATCACGTTCGTCGAAACACATCAGCACGCCCCGATCCCCCTCATGCTTCGGGTCCCGCGGCTCGCCGTTGTTCGTGCCGATGTAAACGCGCCCGCCGGCAACCACCGGCGTCGAATGCGTCTCCGTGCCGATCTTTGCAGTCCACTTGATGTTCCTTCCCGTGGCGGGATCAAAGCTCTCCGGCAACCCGTGTTCCGCCGACACCATGTTGCGCGACCAGGCCGCGCCCCACTGGGGTTGGTCGGCAGCTTGAGTCGGATTCACGACAAGGCAGACCGCCGCGAAAACGGTGACGAGGAACCGGAGATTCATTGAACCCAGCAAAGCAGCGCCGGCTGACTTGGGCAACGCAGGAGTGATGCGCCAGCTCGTCCGCCGACGGCAAAACACTTCGGCATGGGAGGAGGCAAACCCGGAACAATTCACGCCACCGGCACGCTGTTCTGCCAGACGCGATCCTTACTTTGCCTTGAACACCATTCCTCCGCTGTCTGCGCTGACTTTGATGGTGTCGCCCGGCTTGAACTCGCCTTCGAGCAGCTTCGTGGCGAGCGGGTCGAGCAACAGGTCCTGCACGGCGCGCTTGAGCGGACGCGCGCCGAACTGCGGATCGTAGCCCTCCTTCGCGATGAGCTTCCGTGCAGACTTGTCCACGTCGAGCGTGAGGTGCTGCTGCGCGAGGCGCTTCTCCAGCCGCGTGAGCTGGATTTCCACGACCTTCGCCAGCTCCTCCTCGTCGAGGCTGTGGAAGATGATGGTGCTGTCCACGCGGTTGAGGAACTCAGGACGAAAGTGGCGCTTCAGTTCCGCCATTACCTTGTCCTCCATCGCCGAGCGCGCACCGGTGCTCGTCTTTCCATCGAGGAAATACTCCTGGATGATCGGCGAGCCGATGTTGCTCGTCATGATGATGACCGTGTTCTTGAAGTCCACGGTGCGGCCCTGGCCGTCGGTGAGCCGGCCGTCGTCGAGGACTTGCAGCAGGACGTTGAACACGTCGTGGTGGGCCTTCTCGATTTCATCGAACAGCACGACCGAGTAGGGCCGACGGCGAACGGCCTCGCTGAGTTGCCCGCCTTCCTCGTAGCCCACGTAGCCGGGCGGCGCGCCGACGAGCCGTGCCACGGTGTGCTTCTCCATGTATTCCGACATGTCGATGCGAACCATCGCCTGCTCGTCATCGAAGAGAAAATCCGCGAGCGCACGGGCCAGCTCGGTTTTGCCCACGCCCGTCGGGCCGAGGAAGATGAACGAACCGACGGGCCGGTTCGGGTCGCCGAGGCCGCTGCGCGCACGGCGCACGGCATTGCTCACCGCGACGACGGCCTGCCGCTGCCCGACCACCCGCGCGGCGAGGCGCTCTTCCATCTTCACGAGCTTCTGCCGCTCACCTTCGAGCATTTTGGTGACGGGGATGCCGGTCCACGACGCGACGACCTTCGCGATGTCTTCCTCCGTGACTTCCTGACGGAGCAGCGGGTTGCGAGTCGAGTCGGCGGACTGCTTCGCCACGGACACGAGCTTCTTCTCCAGCTCCGGCAGCTTGCCGTATTGGATTTCCGCCGACTTCTGCAAGTTGCCCTTGCGCTGCGCCTGCTCCAGCTCCGTCTTCGCGGCGTCAATCTGCGACTGGATCACGCTCACGGCGTTGGTGGCGGCCTTCTCGTTCTGCCACTGCGCGGTGAGCGCGCCGGAGCGCTCCTTCAGGTTCGCGAGCTCGACCTCAAGTTTCTTGAGCCGCTCCTTGCTGGCGTCGTCCTTCTCCTTCGCGAGGGACGTGCGCTCGATTTCGAGTTGGAGAATCGCGCGGTCGAGCTTGTCAATGTCCGTGGGCTTGGAATCCAGCTCCATCTTGAGCCGCGACGCCGACTCATCTACGAGGTCCACCGCCTTGTCCGGCAGGAAGCGGTCCGCGATGTAACGATGCGAAAGCGTTGCCGCCGCCACGAGTGCCGTGTCCTGGATGCGCACGCCGTGGTGAACTTCGTAGCGCTCCTTCAACCCGCGCAAAATCGCGATGGTGTTCTCCACGCTCGGCTCGGCGACATAGACCGGCTGGAAACGCCGCTCCAGCGCCGGGTCCTTCTCGATGTGCTTGCGATACTCGTCAAGCGTGGTCGCGCCGACGCAGCGCAGTTCGCCGCGCGCGAGCTGGGGCTTGAGCATGTTCGCGGCGTCGGCGGAACCCTCGGCCTTGCCTGCGCCGACGATGGTATGCAGCTCGTCTATGAAGAGGATGATGCGGCCCTCGGCGGCGGTGACTTCCTTGAGGAACGCCTTGAGCCGCTCCTCGAACTCACCGCGGAACTTCGCGCCCGCCACCATCGCCGAGAGGTCCATCGCCACGACGCGCTTGTTCTTGAGCGACTCCGGGACGTCGCCGTCCACGATGCGCTTGGCGAGGCCCTCCACGATGGCCGTCTTGCCCACGCCCGGCTCGCCGATGAGCACGGGGTTGTTCTTCGTGCGGCGCGTGAGCACCTGCATGACGCGGCGGATTTCGTCGTCGCGACCGATGACCGGGTCAATCTTTCCCTGCCGCGCGAGCGCGGTGAGATCCTTGCCGTATTTCTCCAGCGTCTGGAATTTGTCCTCGGGGTTCTGGTCGGTCACACGCTGGTTGCCGCGCAGATCAACGAGCGCCTTGAGCACGGCGTCGCGCGTGAGCTTGTGCGCCTTGAACAATTTCTTGAGCGATTCGCCGCCCTCCGCGAGCAGGCCGAGCAACAGATGTTCGGTCGAGAAGAACTCGTCCTTGAGCTTGCCGGCCTCCGCCTCGGCGGCGTCGAAGGATTTTTTGAGATTCTGTCCGAGGTAAACATCGCTGGAGCTGGTGCCCTGCACCTTGTGCCGGCGCGCCAGTTCCTTGTCCAAGTCCGCCTTCAGGGCGGGGAGCGCGATACCGAGCTTCTGAAGCACGAGCGGCACGAGGCTTTCGGGCTGATCGATGAGCGCGAGGAGCAGGTGCTCACCGTCGAGTTCCTGATGGCTGTAGCCGTGCGCGAGACGCTGGGCGGCCTCCAGGGCCTGCTGTGCCTTCGTGGTAAATCGTTCCAAGTTCATGCCCATCTGCCTCGCAGCTACAGTGCCAGCGGCAAAAGACGTGGAATTGCCCGGATTAAAGCGGGGCCCGGCTCAACGGGTCGGGCGGCCACGTCACAACTGAGCCGCAGTGTCGCGCCGGAGCGCTGCGGCGACAGCTCTTTGGGTTTGGGGTCCACGCTTTAGCGTGTCGGCGTCCACGGACACCCTGAAGGGTGGACACCGAACAGCCCTGCCGCCGCACTCCAAAGCTCAGAAATCCGTGTTTGCGTCCTTGATCTCCAACTCCTTGATCCACGTGTTGCGATAGCGCACGTCGTGGCCTTCGCACTGGAGCTTGAGGCCCTGCGGCGTGTCCGTGATGCCGCGCCCCTTGTCATTGCCGCCGTCCACCCCGGAGTTGGGGCCGCCCCAGACCTGGCTGATTCCGACGTTCCTGTGGACCTTCTCGCCGTTGAAATACATCGAGACCATCGCCTTCTCCACGCGCTGGCCGTCCTTGAACCGCGCCGCACGGAACACGAGGTCGTAGCTGTTCCATTTTCCAATTCCGGCGAAGCAGTGATAGGGCGACTCGGTTTCATTGATCACCGCCCCCATGCCGTGCTTGGTCCGGTCGCCCTCCAATACCTGGATCTCGTAGCGGTTCTGGAGATACACGCCGCTGTTGCCGCCTTCCTTCATCACGCAGAACTCGATGTGCAGCCGGAAGTCGCGGTAGGGCTTCTTCGTCACGATGTCCGCCGTGCCGTATTTGCCGCCGTCGGCCGCGCGGTCGTCGCTCATCACAACGGTGCCCTTGTCCACAGGGTCTTCCACGATCTTCCATTTGATCGGCAGCGAGGACGCGAAACGCGGCCCCTGCCAGTAAGTCCACTTCGCATCCAGCATCTCCCGCGAGCCATCGATGATGACCTCCGCCCCGGCGACGGGCTTTGCTCCCACGCCGATGTGGGTGTCCGCAGCGGAAGCCGACAGGCCCGGCAGGGTGGCACTGAGCAACAGAGCAAGGCGGACGCGCAAGGCGAGTTGGTTTATGAGCATGGGCCGGATGATGAAATGTCGCTGTTGCAGATTCAAGCCGTCGTTGACTTCAGCCCGGATCACTTCACCACCATCCCGGTGAACGGCGGAACGTATGCCTGCAAGCTCACGAAGAGGCCCACCAGCGCCGCCAGCGCGAGGCTGTGGAAGAACACGTAACGCAGGATGCTGCCCTCGTGCCCATACCAGCCGGTCGCGGTGCTCGCCACGACGATGCTCTGCGCGTCCACCATCTTGCCCATCACGCCGCCGGAGCTGTTGGCCGCGCACATGAGCACGGGCGGCAGGCCGGTCTGCTCCGCGGTGATGCGTTGCAGGCTGCCGAAGAGGACATTGCTCGCGGTGTCGCTGCCCGTGAGCGCCACTCCCAGCCAGCCCAGCAGCGTGCCGAAGAACGGATACAGCGCGCCGGTCTTCGCCAGCGCCAGCCCCAGCGTGGCGTCGGTGCCGGAATATTTCGTCACGTAGCCGAGCGCGAGCATGGCGGCGATGGTGATGAGGGAGAAGCGCACGGTCCACAACGTGCGGCGGTAAACGCGGGCAAGCTCCGCGAACGAGAAGCCCATGTGAAGCCCGGCGAGGATGGCCGCCATGAGGATCCCGGTGCCGGTGGCGGAGAGCCAGTTGAGCTTGAAGACGGCCTCCTCCGGCCTGGTGGGCTTGTCCCGGGTGGGTTTGGCCACGACGGGAAAGGTGCGGACGGTGGCCTGGTGCAGCCGGGGAATTTCCCATTTCGGGGAAGCCAGCGCGTCGAGCCGCTGCCTCACCTGCGGCACGCCCCAGACAAACACGAGGGCGCTGAGCAAAATCCACGGCGCCCATGCACGGCGGACCAATTCTCGGTTTCGGGTTTCGGGTTTGGAGTTTTGAGTTGGAGGCGCTTCGTGCGCCGGTGCGCTGGCACCTGAACCCGAAACTCCAAACCCTGAACTCGAAACAGTCTCAGGCTTCCAACTGTCGCTGGGCTGCCAGACTTTCAGCAAGGCGATGACCGCGAGCAGCGAACAAACCGCCGCCACGATGTCCACCAGCCACGGGCCGTGGAAGTTCGAGACGAGGAACTGCGGCACGGCGAAGCTCAGGCCCGCCGTCAGGCACGCGGGCCACACGCCCAGCATCCCGCGCCAGCCGGCATAGGCCCACACCACCCAGAACGGCACCAGGAGCGAGAAGAGCGGCAGCTGCCGCCCCACCATCGCGGAGAGCACGTGCAGGTCGAGGCCCGTCACGCCTGCGAGCGCGATGATGGGCGTGCCCAGCGCGCCGTAGGCCACGGGCGCGGTGTTCGCGATGAGCGAGAGCCCCGCTGCCTGGAGCGGCTTGAAACCGAGCTGCATCAGGATCGCCGCCGTCACCGCCACCGGCGTGCCGAACCCCGCCGCGCCCTCGAAGAACGCGCCGAAGCTGAACGCGATGAGCACAAGCTGCACACGCGGGTCCGGCGCGAGGTCGGCGAGGCTGCCGCGCAGCACGGCGAAGAGCCCCTTGTCCACCGTGAGCTGGTAGAGGAAGATCAGGTTCAGGATGATCCACCCGATGGGGAACAGCCCGTAGGCAGCGCCGTAGCCGGCCGTGGCCAGCGCGGCGTCCACCGGCATGTGAAACGCGAACAGCGCCACCGCCAGCGCGACCCAAAGGCCGAGCAGCGCCGCGAGGTGAATCCTGATTTCCAGCCACGCGATGGCTCCGAGCAGGACGACGACGGGCAGCGCGGCAACGAGGGTGGACAGCAGCGGACTCCCGAGCGGATCGTAATTTTGAGGCCAGGGCTGCATGGATTAGTGCGAAGAGAAAACGGGGAAGCCCGCCCAAAGTCCAGCCTGGTTCAGTGCACTTCCAGTTAACTTTGGCCTGACATGAAAGCGCTGGAACGGCCTGGGCGAAACAGCTTGAACCAGCACTCTCACTCGCGTGACAGGCGCACAAAATGTCGCGTCGTCAGGCCCGATGCCAGCTCCTTCGCGCGGATTTCCCACACTCCAGGCGGATCGTTCACGGCGAAGTCCAGCTGCAGTTCCAGCTGGCCGTCGCGCGCACCGTAATGGCCGCTGAATTCGGCCGTGCGTCCAGCGGGGTCCACGACATCCACGCGGACCGGAACGACGGCGGGCACGACAGCCAGCGACGCACCAAGGATCTTCACCGCCACCTTCAACGGGACTCGCCGACGGGCGGTCGTGTCTGAGGTCACCGTCACGGAGTTGATCGCCACCGGCGTGACAAGAAAGACGCCGCCGTCGCCCGGGCCCAGATTCACCGGCCAGCTCAACCGGCCGGCGCGGGTTTCCGCCCTTACTTCGCGTGACGCGACCAGATCGTAAACGCGACCCTTCTTTCCGCTGAGTGAAACCTCGCCGTTGCTCGGAAGGCCGTTGTCCATCACCAGGCCGTGCTGGCCGACGTAGGTGCCGAACTCGCGATGGTCATTCACGACGAAGACGTAGTCACTCGCGCCGGCGGTGCGGAGGCGTGCGACGATTTCGGGATTCGTGCTGTCGAGGGCGCGCGCATATTTCGCACCGAGTGCCGAGCGGAGCCTGGCGGCATTGGCGAGAAACGCCGCCTTGTCGATGTCGCCCTTCTTGGTGCGGATGACCTTCGGGATGAGAATGTCCGGATGGATGGCGGGTGCGAGGTTCTCGTCGCCGATGATGACGCCGCCGCGTTGCTGAAACTCACGGACACGCTTCACCACCCCGGCGTGCAGCACATCGCAATCGGCAAGCACGAGCACGCGGTAACCGGCCAGGCCGCGCTTGAGCAGGGCTTCCTCAAACAAAACCTCCGGCTGCAACTGCGCGTGGAGCAGCGTGAGATACGTCTCGTCTCCGGAATACCCGTAGCTTCCGCGCCGCGCGAACATCTGCGCCGTGAAGCTGTCCAGATACGCCACGTCGCTCCGACGTTCGCCGAGCTGGCGCAGCGTGGAGCCCAGCGGCTCGATCACGCCCCGGTGGAGGCGTCGGAATTCCTCCTTCGTGTCCGGATGCGTGTAGCGATAGCCACCCACGCTGTCCGTCGGCACGAGCGCCTGCCAGCCGTGATACATGATGCCGTCCACCGGCCGCGCGAGCTTCGTCCAGAACGATTCGCGAAGATGCACGGGCGAAATCGTGATGTAAGCCGCGTCGGAGTCATGGTCGTCGAACGGCGAAGTGACATGATTTGTGCCGGCCTTCTTCGGGGCGGATTGAGAGCGATACCAGAAGAGCTGCGTCATCATCATCGCCCGCTGGCGTTGCGGTGCGCTGCCCGCCATCGCCAGAAGCTCGTCGGTAAAGTAGCCGATGCGCAACGGATCCGGATTCGTGTAAGTCCACTGGCCGAGCACATCCACGTCGCCCCCGCTGCCGGCGATGCCCGGCACCCGGATGGCCGGGTCAAACCAGGTCCACACATCGTTGCGGCCCGTCGAGTGGACACCGCGATGCACGGCGGTATGCAGGGCGTTCCAGCCGTCTCCGACGGTCCAATACCAGCGGTAGAATTTCAGCAGCGGATGATCATCGGGAATCATGCGGTCGGCGGGGAAGCCCTTCAACTTGCCCCACTCGACGCCGCTCTTGGCTGTCACCTCCGCAGGAATGTCTGCGCCGGAGAATTTCCGATACGCCTCGCGGTCGAAGGCTGAGAAGCTCACCTGCGCGGAATCGCGGACCTCGGTGTTGATCAACGTCGCCTGCCATGCGGGGAATTTGTCGTAAGTCCGGGCCACGCTCGCGCCGACGTTGAAGCAGAACTCCGCCAGGCCCGGCAGCGCGGCGTTCACGTCGGGACGTGTGCCGTAGGGATTGCCGCTGCGGTCCACGCGCTGAAGCTCCTTCCGCTCCTTGAGCCAGTGGCCTGGCGAGAGTGCAAACGCGATCCCGAAATCGTTCGCCAGCGCGAAGTCGAGCATCTCCTTGGTGTCGGCAACGCGCTGGGCATTGTCCGGGGCGATGGGCTTCTTTGCGTCCCAGATCGCTCCGTAGTCCGCGCCGCCGCCAAGGCAGTGCGTGAAGCCGAGGTCTTTCAACCGCTCCATCTCCTTCCTCACGCTTTCCACGCCCAGCCCCCACATCACCACGGGCATCCGGTCCGGCAACGGACGCGGCGCGAGCACGAGTTCGGTGCTCTCCTCGCTGACAAACTCCGGTTTGCCCGGCATCTCGACCCGGGCCTTGAGCCGATACGTGTCCGGCCGCATCGACGTGTCGAACGGATACGCCACCTCATGTGTCGCGCCGGCGGCGAGCGCGGGCACGGAAAAAACTTTTTCTCCGAGGCCGTCGACGGAAATGCGAAGCGTCAGGTTGCCTGCGGCGGCCTTGCTCAAGTTGCGGACGGCGACGGGGACCGGTTGCGCGCGCTCCATCCGTAGCCACGTCCTGCGCTCCGTGCGCCATTCCACCGCCACGGACCGGAACTCAAGCGCGCCGTCACAAATGCGAACCTCGTCGATGAATCCGGGGAAACCGGCGTAGTAGCTGCCGACGCGGTCTCCGATGGACAGCACCGCCCTGCCCGGCGCGACCGGTCCGCGGCCCGGCTTGCGCACCACGCCGAGCGGCATGCCGTTGCGGTAGAAACGCACCTCACCCGCGCCATCGTAGGTGAAGGCGACGTGCTGCCAGTTCGTGCCCGGCGGAAACGCCTCCGAGTGCATCGTGTCGGAGGCATCGCCGAAGCCGAGCGTCACCTGCAGGTGCCGGGTGCCGGATTTTTCAGCCGGGGTGAGGCGAAACTGATAGTCGGTGTGCGCGACGTATTTTTTATCAAGCAGCACCGGCTGCAGCCCGGCGGTGAGCTCGGGCTTGGGTTTGATCCACATCTCGACGGTGAAGGCCCCCTTCGGTGAAAGAGCCGGCTTGGGCGCGACGAACGCAGCGTGACGCTGGTCGCCGACCGGCCAGCCCGGGAAGGATTCGAGCGCTCCGTCGAACCTGCCCTGCGCCGCCGCCGTTGCACCTGCGAGGGTGAGATGATGCCCTTTGCCCGAGGAATCATTTGTGACGGCTCCGGGCTTGAACTGCCAGTAGCCGAGCACATGCGGTCCGTTCGCGTCACGACCGGTGTAGCCCGTTGACCAGGTTTCCGTGAGCCGGGGGGTGCCCGCCTGTGAGAAGGCCGGGACCACGATGCCGGTGAGCATCCATGCGGCACCCAAACACAATGAAACCCTGAGAACCTGCCTGATGAATCCTGGTCTTGCGGACATGCCGTCGTTGGACGGCCGGAAGCGAATGTGTATTGCCGAAACCTTGCCACATCAAACCGGCCGCCACCCAAGCAGGACGCGCTGAGGCCGTAGCCGCCGAGGAGCGCGGCCTTCAGGCCGCAGAAGCGCACGTCAGTCAGTGGTGGTTCGAGCTTACTTTTGCTCCCGGGCTTTCTGCGGCGTCAACGCCGCGCTCCTCGCACCGTCACCGTTTCATCCGCGTTCTCCACTTCGGAGCAACGGGTTCAATGGACTCGTTCGTAATCCCGGGGGAAGAGGAACCGGATGCCGGCGATGAGGGCGAGTCCGCCCGCCAGATAGGCCAGCGCCGTGTAGGTCAGCAGGTGTTCGATGCCGACGCTCTTCTTCAACAGGCCGCCGAAGAGCGTGCCGAAACCGGAGACAATCGCCCCGAACAGGTTCAGCACGCCCACCGCCGATGCGCGGGTGTCCGCCGGCACCACTTCGAAAGCCGACGGAAAAATGCCGCCCATGAAGAGGCCGCTGAAGAGGCCGAAGCCGGCGGCGGCGAGGCGTGTGGCGGCCAGCGTGTCGCTGTTGCCGAGGTAGTGGAGAAAGGGCGCGCAGCCGAGCAGGCTCACGGCCAGCAGCCACAGACGCGCGGCTTTCGTGCGATGATAGAACCAGTCCGCCAGCACGCCGCCGCTCAACATGCCGACGAGCGTCGCCCCCTGGAGATAAGCGGTGGCGTTGAAGGCGGCATCGGCAAGGTTCAACGCGAACTTCTCGTGCAGGAAATTGGGCAGCCAGCCGTAGAGCAGCCACAGGCCGAAGAGGAAGACGGGGAAGGCGACGCAGAGCAGGAGGAAGGTCCGGGATTTCGCCAGCCCGAGCAGGGCGATGGCACCCCCGCTCTTCCTGGTTTCCACCTGGGCCTCCTCGTTGAAGCCGCGCAGGAAGGCGAAATACGGCAGCGCGAAGAGGAGGCCGACCCCGCCGAGCACGAAGAACGCCGCCCGCCAGTGGCCCTCGTTCGCCATCCAGCCGCCGAACGAGCTGCCGCCGATGACGCCGAAGATCTGCGCGGTGGTGAGCACGGCGATGGCCCGCGAGCGGCTCGCGGGCGGAAAGGCGTTCGCCGTCAGGGCGATGGCGGCGGGCATGAACAGCGCCTCGGAGATGCCCATGAGCGCCCGCAGGACGAGCATCGCGTTCGGCGAGCTCGCCATTCCGGTCGCGATCGTCACCAGGCTCCACATCCCCAGGCTCAGAATGATGAGCCGGCGCTTGGAAACCTTGTCCCCCATCTGCCCGGCGATGAAGCCGCCGATGCCATAGACCCACAGGAAACAGGAGCCCACCAGGCCGAGCTGCTCGTCACTGAAGCCGAGGTCGGATTTTAGGACGGGAAAGATGGAGAAGATGGCCTGGCGGTCGCAGTAGTTCAGGAAGTAGGCAACCCACATGAACGCCACGAGCAGCAATGCCTGACGGGCGGGCGGAGGTGAGTTCTGAGTCGTTGCGTTCATGAGTTGGAAGGGAGCGGGCCAACGGTCGTCCGGCCGTCATCGAACGCACGGCACCGTCCGCCACGTTCTGCCTGTGCGGCGCGGTGGAAATTCATTTGGGCAGGGCGGCTTCGAGGCTGAAACGGATGAACATGCACATGTTCTCACCACGCCGTTCGGCCGCGCGGGCGGTGGCGAGCGCTGCGCGCATGGCGTCGTGCGCGGGCTGCGCGGCGGGGCCGAGCAGCTCCAGCGCGCGGGCGGCATGGAGCACCACCTCGTGGGAGGGATCGTTCAACGCGGCGGTGAGCGCCGGCAATGCGATGGCGGCTTCACCATGCTGCGCGAGCGCGGCGGCGGCTTCAACGCGCACGACGGGCGAGGCGTCTTGCAGGGCGGCGCGCAGCGCCTCACGGTCGGTCTTGCCAGGCTCCGTGCGTGCGTGCAGGCCGACCGCAGCCCAGTAACGCACGCCGTCGTTGGCATCGCGCAGCCATTCGCGCTGGCGCGACGCAGCGTCGGGACGGCTCACGGCTTCTGCGGCGTCGAGCATGTTGGCCAGCGGGTAGCGGGCATCGTCGTGCGCCACGCTCCACGGGGTCTCCCGGCCGGTGAGCCGGGCCCACATCTGCGGCTCGGTGAAGAATCCGATGTCGCGCGTGGCAAGCTGCCAGCGGCGGAGTTCGGCGCGCAACTTCTCCAGCTCGGCGCGATGCTGCGGGTCGGCGGCGAGGTTGTGGAGTTGATATGGATCGGCCTGCGTATCGTAGAGTTCCTCCGGCGCGCGATGGGGCGCGGCGAAGGTGAGCGGGCCGGGCGCAAGCCCGCCCTCGGCGGCGAGGCGCTTGAACTCCTGCCGGAAGGTCGAGGTGTCCGAGTAGCCCTCGGGCTGCATCCACGAGAGGTGCGGCATGAAGTTGCGGATGTAGAGCCAGCGCGCGTCCCGCACGCTGCGCGACACGTCGAACGCCTCGTCCACACGGTCGCGTGCCCCTTGCACAAAAGTGCGCGGGGCGGCGGCGTCCGGACCGAGGAAGGCATGACCCTGGAAATGCGCGGGCGATTTCACCCCGCACAGGCTCAATACCGTCGGCGCAAAATCGACAAAGCTGACGAGCCTGTCGCTGACGCCGCCCGGCGCGGCGGGTGCGAGGTGCGCCCACTTCTTCGGGAAGCGCACGAGCAGCGGCACGCGCAGGCCGGAGTCCTGCAGGCAGCGCTTGCCGCGCGGCATGCCCATGCCGTGGTCGGAGAAGAAGAAGACGATGGTGTCGTCATCAAGTCCGTCCGCCGCAAGCTGGTCGAGGAGCTCGCCGGCCTGCCGGTCCATGAGCGTGATGCAATCGTGGTAGCGCGCCCACGCGCGGCGGGCCTCGGCGGTTTCGGGGTAGAAGGGCGGCGGCGTCATGCGCGCCGGCTCGTGCCGTTCGCCGGGTGAAAGCTTCGAGCCTATTTCCCTTTCGAACTGCTCGTGGGGCCACGCGCTGGTGCGCGACTGGTGCGTGGCCATGAAGTTGAACACGGCGAAGAAGGGCTGCCCGGCGCGCCGCCCGCGCCAGTGGGCCTTGGCCGAGCTGACATCCCACGCGGCACGGATGAACGCCGGCTCGTCGCGCAGGTTGTAGTCGGTCTTCACGTTGTTCGCGCAGTAGTAGCCCGCCGCGCGCAACCCCGCGGTGAACGGGCCGAACTCGGCGGGCACCGGAAACGCCGAGCGCAGCCGCTGCGTGCCGAGCGACGTGGCAAACATCCCCGTGATG